>JAUSMU010000190.1 GCA_030645995.1 Gammaproteobacteria bacterium
ATGAACGGTGGTGAGGACAAAGCGGATGTGCTCAAGGACGTCCTGTTCCGTGCCTCCGAACTCGACCAGCAGGTCAAGTTCACTCCGATCAACGCCGAGGACTATGCCCAGTGGGTCAATGGTCAAGGCAAGGCCCGCCACATCGTGACGCTGCTGGCACGTCGTGTCACCGCCGAGCATATCGCCCGCGTCAGCACCATTACCGCCCGCCACGGGCTGAATATCGATCACATTGACCGCCTCTCCGGCCGTATCCCCGAAGGTCTGCCCGCCGACATGGGCAAAGGCTGCATCGAATTCTCCGTGCGCGGAGAACCGGAAGATCCCGAACAACTGCGCGCCGAGTTTCTGGCGCTTGCACAAGAGCTGAACGTCGACATCGCCTTCCAGCAGGACAGCATTTTCCGCCGCAACCGCCGTCTGGTGGTCTTCGACATGGATTCCACCCTGATCGACGCGGAGGTGATTGATGAGCTGGCCAAGGCCGCTGGTGTCGGCGAGCAAGTCGCCGCCATTACCGAGCGCGCGATGCGCGGTGAGCTGGATTTTCAGGCCAGTTTCCGGGAACGGATGGCGCTGCTCAAAGGCTTGCCTGAATCCATTCTGGCAGAGATTGCCGAAACACTGCGCCTGACCGAAGGAGCGGAGACACTGATCAGTCAGCTGAGGCGCCTGGGCTACAAGACGGCCATCCTCTCCGGCGGCTTCACCTACTTCGCAGAACGCCTGCAGAAACGCCTGGGCATCGACTACGTCTACGCCAATACCTTGCTCGTAAAGGACGGCGTGGTCACCGGCGAGGTGCAGTTGCCCATCGTGGATGGCCAGCGCAAAGCCGACCTGCTGCGGGAACTCGCCCAGCGCGAAGGGATTAGTCTGGAGCAGACTATCGCCGTCGGTGACGGCGCCAATGACCTTCCTATGCTGTCCATCGCCGGATTAGGCGTGGCCTTCCGCGCCAAACCTTTGGTCAAACAGTCGGCCAAGCAGGCCATCTCCACGCTGGGCCTGGACGGTATTCTGTATCTGCTGGGGTTCCGCGATCGGGATGGGTCGTGAGCCTTAAAAATATGCACGATCTTGCATACGCTGTTGCAAGACACCACGCACAAGCATAATATGCACGTTCACGCATAATTTTGGATGTTCACATGGACAGCATCCGTCTTGGTCATACCATCCGTACCACCCGCAAAGCACTGCAGCTCCGGCAAAGCGAGCTGGCAAGCGTAGCTGGCGTCAGTGTTCGCACGCTCAGCGAAATCGAGAATGGCAAAGACACGGCTCAGCTGGGGTTGGTGCTGAAGGTGCTGGATTGCTTGGGTATCTCTGTCGCGCTTGAAATCCCCCCTTTGCCTCCAACGCCAGCAGCCGAGGCATAACCCATGGACATGCACGTGAGCTTTTTCGCTCAACCCTGCGGGGTTCTGAGCATTGAGGACGAACGCTTCACGTTCCGTTATCTGGACGAATATGTCGCCAGCGCTGGCCAGCCTATCTCCGTCTGCATGCCAGTGCGTGATCAGATCTATACGGATAGAGTTGTTTTTCCTTTCTTCGAAAACCTGCTGCCTGAAGGGGAAATTCGCACGTTGCTGGCCGCGCGCCTGAAGACTTCTGACAATAGCTTTGCGCGCTTACTCGACGCGACCGGCGGGGATGTCGCAGGAGCATTGTCGATCAGCGCGGCCCCCTTCACGGAGAGCATTCACACCAAGACAGCGGCTCATATCGAGACACCACCGCTGTCAAAAGAAGCGCTTGGGCAGCTGTTGCAGCTCATCGAAACAACGCCCTTCCTGTCGGCTCCCGGTTCTCCCTTGCGCCTTAGCCTGGCGGGTGTGCAGCGCAAACTGCCCATCATTCTTGCCGACAGCGGCATCTGCGCTCCCGACAGCCGCCTTTCCACGCACATCGTGAAACCTCCCTCTCCGCGCTTTGCGGATCTGGTAGAAAATGAGTATCTGTGCATGAGGACGGCCCGCCGAGCAGGAATCAACGTGCCGGATGTGACACTCGTGCCATTCGTCAACAGTGGCGGAGAGGAATACGACTGCTACGTCGTGCGACGCTATGATCGGCGGGGCGCGGGACCTGATGTGGAGCGTGTTCATCAAGAGGACTTGTGCCAGATACTGAGCATCCCCTCTTCACGAAAATATGTCGGGGATGGTGGACCTGGCTTTCCAGAACTGTTTGCCAGCACTCGCCAGTACACCCGCCCCGCCGCTATCTATCAGAATGAATTGATACGCCGGATGCTGTTCAATCAGGTGATCGGCAACAACGACGCGCACGGCAAGAACTTCTCCTTCCTGCACAGTGGCGGCAACCTCACCCTCGCCCCGGCGTACGACCTTATGTGCACAGCGATCTATGCAGATTTGAATCAGGAATTTGCGATGCCCTTTGGCGGGGCGATCCGCATGAGCGAACTCAACGACAAGGCTGTGGAACAATTCTCCAAAGACACTGGCATTGCCCTGCGCAGGCAGTCGCGCGAGCTGATCCATTTCCTCGACAAGCTGTTGGAAGCCTTCGCTGTGGAGGCAGACTTGCTGGAGCGCGAGTGCTATCCACAAACAACAACATTGATCGCTGAAATGGACAGGCTGGTCAGACATAACCACGGCAGGGTAAAGGCGTTATTCACTCAGTAGAAAGTCCCGCGCCGCGTTGATTTTCTTGGCCAGATAATCGGAGCCGCCGCAATCGGGATAGATCGTAAAATGACTTGAGGCACGTAAATTGGTCGAGGCGAACTAAATCGTCTATCCTTAAGCGTAGAGGTCCGAAAACTCAAGGATGAGTAGACATGGGCAAATATTCAAAACTGCTGAGCAAAATCCAGCACTCTGCACAAACGACTGGCTTCAATTTCAACGCCGTCTGCAATTTGCTTGTCGGTATGGGATTCCATCAACGGATCAAGGGTAGCCATCACATTTTTACACACGCACGGGTAAGCGAGATTATTAATCTGCAACCGAAATCCGGACAAGTGAAGGCATACCAGTTAGAGCAAGTGCGTGACATCATTATCCGATACCGAATGGAGCTAAACGATGACAAGCAAATATGATCTTCACGTTTACTGGAGCGAGCAGGATCAGGCTTACATTGCAGATGTTCCAGACCTGCCAGGCTGTAAAGCGGATGGGGCTACTTATGAGCAGGCGGTGAAAAATGCTCAACAAATTATTGAGGAATGGATCGAGACTGCCACCCTGCTCGGCCGCTCAGTCCCCGCTCCCGCCACTCACTCGACATCCCAGAAACGCTTTGCCTGAGATCAGCTGACTGTGGACGTTTGGACAGACTGCAAATCACTACTAATCCAGCAGAAAATCCCGTGCCGCATTGATCTTCTTGGCAAGATAATCGGAGCCGCCGCGATCGGGATGCATCTTCTGCATCAAACGGCGGTGAGCCAGCACGATTTCCTCGCGGCTAGCGCCGGTGGCGAGGCCCAGAATTTCCAGCGCCACCGCTTCCGTCATAACTGCCTCGGAGCTGCCAGGGCTGCCTTGAGTCGAGCCTTGAGTCGAACCCTGCGTCGATGCCTGACCAGCCGCCCCCTCCTGGCCCGCGCGCCACTGCGGATGCTGCCGGTCGAGATAGGCTTCGAGCACCTGCAGCGAATCTGCATCCCGCCTGCACTCGTTCGCCAAGGCCAGCAACTGCTCCATGCTCATGGCCGAGAGACGCAGGCCCTGAAACGGTCCTTCCAGCACTTCCCCATCCATATCCCCACTGCTCAGCTGCAGCTGCATCAACAGAAAGCGTGTACGAATGCTGGAGGTGTCGGCTGCCCCCGCAACGCCATACGCGCTCTTGGCGGTGCGGGCGGTACGGGTGCGGAACATATTGATCAGGGGCAGAAGACGGATCACGAGGTGCAGATTACGCAACATAAAGGTCAGGGCCACCATGATCGGTGCCACGATGAAATGAAT
>JAUSMU010000191.1 GCA_030645995.1 Gammaproteobacteria bacterium
TCGCGGCGATGCCGAGCGGTGCGCGGGTGATGCCGAGGTTGCCATTCACATAAGTGGTCGCGTAGTTCGCCGAACTCTGGCCGGACGGCACCAGGTTGTAGTTGCCGACATTGGTCGCACCCTGGGAGTTGCCGCCGTAAACCAGCGTGCCGGTGAGATCTGCCGCCGTATCACTGCCCTTGAAGCCTGTATAGGTCACGCCGTTGCCGCCGCTCCATGCCAGGCCGTCATAAACTTTGACGCCGGCATTGGCGGCGATATTCAACAAGGCCTGGGTAATCCCGACGGAATGGGTTCCGCTGGTGAGAGTGTAGTTGCTCGCGAGCCCGCCGTTGGTGCCGTTGCCGAGTGCGAGTGTGCCCAGTGTCAGGGGCTTGCTGGCGCCGACATTCTTGTTGGCTACCGTGCCGGTGCCTGAGAGGCTCAGAGTCTCGGTGCCGACCAGCGTGTTGGTGCGAAGTTCACTAGCCAATATCGTTACAGAACTGTCGTAGACTCTGGTGCCGCTGAGGTTAACGACATAAGGATTGATCGTGCTGGCGGTGTTGGACGCATAGCTGACGGTATAGTTGCCGCCACTGTTGCCATCACTGACCGTGACGCCTGCGGCTGTGACAGTCTTGTTGCCCGCACCCACGTTCTTGTCCGTGAACGCGAAGGTGCCGCCGCTGAGTGTGTCGCCGGTGAACAGCGTGCCGCTGTTGACGATCGCAGTGCCGAGGGCGGAGAGATTGCCGTCATAGGTCTTGCTGACAGCGCTGGTGCTGAGCGTCAGCGCGGCTGCGGTGACGCTCGCTGTATGCGTGCCGCCGGTGACGGTGTAGTTGGTGGCCAGACCGCCATTGGAGCCATCGACGAGAGCCAACGATCCGAGAGTCAGTGTCTTGCCAGCACCGACATTTTTGCTGGCCACCGTGCCTGTTCCCGACACGTTCAGCGTCTCGGTTCCGACCAGTGCATTGGTGCCGAGAATCCCGGCCAGGATGTTGACCGAACCATCATAGACGCGTGTTCCGCTGAGGTTCACGACAAAGGGGTTGATCGTGCTCGCGGTGTTCGACGCATAGGAAACTGTGTAGTTACTGCCGCTGTTGCCATCGCTGACGGTGACGCCCGCAGCCGTGACAGTCTTGTTGCCAAGGCCGACGTTCTTGTCGGTGAATGCGAAGGTGCCGCCACTGAGCGTATCGCCCGTGAACAGCGTGCCACTGTTGACGATTGCAGAGCCGAGCGCCGACAGATTGCCATCATAGGTTTTGCTGACGGCACTGGTGCTGAGCGTCAGCGGTGCTGCGGTGACGCTCGCTGTATGGGTGCCGCCGGTGACGGTGTAGTTGGTGGCCAGACCGCCATTGGAGCCATCGGCGAGAGCGAGTGTGCCGAGTGTCAGAGGTTTGCTCGCACCGACATTCTTGCTGGCCACTGTGCCGGTACCCGACACGCTCAGAGTCTCAGTGCCGACCAGCGCGTTGGTCCCGAGTATCCCGGACAGTATGCTCGTTGAGCCGTCGTAAACTCGGGTGCCACCGAGGTTCACGACAAACGGGTTGATCGTGCTGGCTGTGTTCGATGCATAGCTGACGGTGTAATTACCGCCGCTGTTGCCATCACTGATGGTGACGCCCGCAGCCGTGACGGTCTTGTTGCCCGCACCCACGTTTTTGTCCGTGAATGCAAAAGTACCGCCACTGAGGGAGTCGCCGGTGAACAAGGTGCCACTGTTGACGACGGCGGTGCCGAGGGCGGAGAGGTTGCTGTCATAGGTCTTGCTGACGGCACTGGTGCTGAGCGTCAATGCGGCGGCGGTAATTCCCGCAGTGTGGGTGCCACCCGTCACGGTGTAGTTAGTCGCGAGCCCGCCATTGGAGCCATCGGCGAGAGCGAGAGTGCCCAGTGTCAGAGGTTTGCTCGCACCGACATTTTTGCTGGCCACCGTGCCGGTGCCTGAGAGGCTCAGTGTCTCAGTACCGACGAGCGTTCCGGTACTCAGCGCTCCGGCCAATATATTCAATGAGCCATCGTAGGCGCGTGAGCCAGTAAGGCTGACCACAAACGGGTTTATCGTGCTGGCGGTGTTCGATGCGTAGCTGACGGTGTAATTGCTGCCACTATTGCCGTCGTTGACGGTGACACCTGTTGCGGTAACTGTCTTGTTACCGAGGCCGACATTCTTGTCCGTGAAAGCGAAGGTGCCGCCACTGAGGGAGTCGCCCGTGAACAGCGTGCCGCTGTTGACGATTGCAGTGCCGAGCGCCGAGAGATTGCCATCGTAGGTCTTGCTTACGGCGCTGGTGCTGAGCGTCAATGCGGCCGCCGTAATGCCTGCAGTGTGCGTGCCGCCGGTGACGGTGTAGTTGGTGGCCAGTCCCCCATTGGAGCCATCACCGAGAGCGAGTGTGCCGAGTGTCAGAGGTTTGCTGGCACCGAGATTCTTGCTGGTCACTGTGCCGGTACCCGACACGCTCACAGTCTCGGTGCCGACCAGTGCATTGGTGCTGAGAATCCCGGCCAGGATGTTCACTGTGCCGTCGTAGACGCGTGTGCCGCTGAGGTTCACAACATAAGGATTGATCGTGCTCGCGGTGTTCGACGCATAGGAAACTGTGTAGTTACTGCCGCTGTTGCCATCGTTGACCGTGACGCCTGCAGCCGTGACAGTCTTGTTCCCGAGGCCCACGTTTTTGTCCGTGAACGCGAAGGTGCCGCCGCTGAGTGTGTCGCCCGTGAACAATGTGCCACTGTTGACGACTGCAGAGCCAAGCGCTGACAGATTGCCATCATAAGTCTTGCTGACGGCGTTGGTGCTGAGCGTCAGCGCGGCTGCTGTAATGCCTGCAGTGTGGGTGCCGCCCGTGACGGTGTAGTTGGTCGCGAGTCCACCGTTGGCGCCGTTGCCAAGTGCCAACGATCCGAGCGTCAGTGTCTTGCCAGCACCGACATTCTTGCTGGCCACCGTGCCTGTTCCCGACACGTTCAGCGTCTCGGTTCCGACCAGTGTGTTGGTGCCGAGCATTCCAGCCAGAATGTTGGCCGAGCCATCGTAGGCACGCGTGCCGCTGATGTTCACGACGTAAGGGTTGATCGTGCTCGCGGTGTTCGACGCATAGGAAACTGTGTAGTTACTGCCGCTGTTGCCATCGCTGACCGTGACGCCTGCAGCCGTGACAGTCTTGTTACCCGCACCCACGTTTTTGTCGGTGAAGGCAAAGGTGCCACCACTGATTGTGTCGCCAGTGAACAGCGTGCCACTGTTGACAACCGCAGTGCCAACGGCGGTGAGATTGCCGTCATAAATTTTGCTGACGGCGCTGGTGCTGAGCGTCAGCGCGGCTGCGGTGACGCTCGCTGTATGTGTGCCGCCTGTGACGGTGTAGTTGCTCGCGAGTCCGCCATTGGTGCCATCGGCGAGAGCCAACGATCCGAGCGTCAGTGTCTTGCCTGCACCGACATTTTTAGTGGCTACCGTGCCGGTACCGGTGAGACTGAGCGTCTCAGTGCCGACTAAGGCATTGGTGCCGAGCACTCCAGCCAGAATGTTGGTCGAGCCATCGTAGGCACGCGTGCCGCTGAGGTTCACTACATAAGGGTTGATCGTGCTCGCGGTGTTAGATGCATACGAAACCGTGTAGTTACTGCCGCTATTGCCATCGTTGACCGTGACGTCAGTAGCCGTGACCGTCTTGCTACCTGCACCCACGTTTTTGTCGGTGAAGGCGAAGGTGCCGCCACTGATTGTATCCCCAGTGAACAAGGTGCCGCTGTTGACGATCGCAGTGCCGAGGGCGGAGAGATTGCCGTCATAAGTCTTGCTGACAGCGCTGGTGCTGAGCGTCAGCGCGGCTGCGGTGACGCTCGCTGTATGCGTGCCGCCCGTGACGGTGTAGTTAGTCGCGAGCCCGCCGTTGGAGCCATCGGCGAGGGCGAGTGTGCCCAGTGTCAGAGGTTTGCTGGCACCGACATTTTTAGTGGCCACCGTGCCGGTACCTGTGAGACTAAGCGTCTCGGTGCCGATCAGTGCATTGGTGCCGAGTATCCCGGCCAGGATGTTGACTGAACCATCATAGACGCGCGTGCCGGAGAGGCTGACAACAAACGGATTGATCGTACTCGCGGAGTTGGACGCATAGCTGACCGTGTAATTGCTGCCGCTATTGCCATCGCTGACGGTGACGCCCGCAGCCGTGACAGTCTTGTTGCCAAGGCCGACGTTCTTGTCGGTGAATGCGAAGGTGCCACCGCTGAGCGTGTCGCCGGTGAACAGCGTGCCACTGTTGACAACCGCAGTGCCAACGGCGGTGAGATTGCCATCATAAGTCTTGCTGACAGCGCTGGTGCTGAGCGTCAGTGCGGCTGCGGTGACGCTCGCTGTATGCGTGCCGCCCGTGACGGTGTAGTTAGTCGCGAGTCCGCCGTTGGCGCCATCGGCGAGAGCGAGAGTGCCCAGTGTCAGAGGTTTGCTCGCACCGACACTTTTGCTGGCCACTGTGCCGGTACCCGACACGTTCAGCGTCTCGGTGCCGACCAGTGCATTGGTGCCAAGTACCCCGGACAGGATATTGACTGATCCATCGTAAACT
>JAUSMU010000196.1 GCA_030645995.1 Gammaproteobacteria bacterium
AGACCGCGCCCGGCCGCGTCGGCAGCGATACCGCAGCCGTTGATGCCCCCGCCTATCACGAGCAGATCATGAATTGTGGAATTTTCACTCATGAGGGTAATATAGCCTGCCTTGGCAAAGCCTGCATGAACTAAACGGCCACAGAGCCTAATTAACAATGACAAGCGCGTACACGCGCGGACTTACGCGGACTTAAGAGCATGACGGATTTTCTGCTTGCGTTCGATCAAGGCACCACCAGCAGTCGCGCAATTATCTTCAACGCCAGCGGTCAGCGCATGGGCGCAGGACAGGAAGAATTCCAGCAGCATTTTCCGCAGGACGGCTGGGTCGAACATGACCCGGAAGATCTATGGCAGACATCGTTGCGCAGCTACCGTACCGCTCTGCAAGAGGCTCACCTGCAGCCACAAGACCTGCGCGCCATTGGCATCACCAATCAACGCGAAACGACACTGTTGTGGAACCGCCGATCCGGCCAACCCGTGTATCAGGCCATCGTCTGGCAGGATCGCCGCACCGCAGCATGGTGTCAGCAGATCAGTGAGCAGCTGCTGAAGGAAGGGCGCAGTGACATCATTCGAGACAAGACGGGCCTGCTGCTAGATCCTTACTTCTCCGCCAGCAAGATCCGCTGGATACTCGACAATGTGCCCGGTGCACAGGCCGCCGCAGATGCAGGCGAACTTGCTTTCGGTACGGTCGACACTTTCCTTCTATGGCGCCTGACAGGCGGCAAAAGCCATTGTACAGATGCAACCAATGCCTCCCGCACATTACTCTTCAACATCCATTCGCAGTGCTGGGATGATGAGTTGTTGCAGCTCTTTCGTATTCCCTCATCGCTCCTGCCCACTGTACTCGACAGCGCTGCCGACTTCGGAGTCAGCGATCCGCAAGTTCTTGGCGCCGCCATTCCCATCACCGGCATCGCGGGTGATCAGCAAGCGGCCGCCTTCGGGCAATGTTGTTTCGAGCCGGGGATGGCCAAGAGCACCTATGGCACTGGCTGTTTCCTGTTGCTCAACACGGGAGACAAGGCGCTGCAGTCAGAGAATCGCCTGCTGACCACCATCGCCTACCGTCTCGACGGCAAAGTCACTTACGCACTGGAGGGCAGCATCTTCATGGCTGGCGCCACCATGCAGTGGCTGCGGGATGGTTTGCGTTTGTTCAAGGATGCGGCCGAAACCGAGCTGCTCGCACAACAGACCGACAGCAATATGCACGTCATCTTCGTCCCCGCCTTCACTGGCCTGGGAGCGCCTTACTGGGACGCTGACGCACGCGGAGCGATCTTCGGGCTGACCAGGGATACCGGCATCAAGGAGCTGGTGACCGCTGCGCTACTGTCAGTGTGCTACCAGACACGCGACCTGCAAAAGGCCATGGAAGCCGATGGCGTGCGACCGGACACGCTGCGAGTGGACGGTGGCATGGCGCGCAATGACTTCGTGCTGCAGAATCTTGCCGACCTGCTCGATTGCCGCGTTGACAGACCCCGCATCACGGAAACCACGGCGCTGGGTGTCGCATGTCTGGCGGGTCTGTATTGCGGGGTATATGACTCGCTGGAGGCAATCACCCGCCAATGGCAGCTGGACAAATCGTTCTCGCCGCAAAAAGACGACGCCTGGCGTGAAGAACGCTACGCGCTGTGGCAGGATGCCGTGAACAGAACGCGCAGCAAGCTGATATGCTGAGCCGTCGGTGGCACGGAGAATTAGCACGAGGAGGCTGCAGAGTGAGAATACACTTGATCCGTCATGGACAGACACATTGGAACAAGGAGCGACGGGTGCAGGGACAGATGGAATCGACACTGTGTAAAGAAGGGCGTGAACAAGCAGCAGCGTTGCGGCCGACTCTCAATAAGATCGCATTCGACAAGGTGTATTGCAGCACCAGCATCCGCGCTCGCGAGACAGCTACAATCCTCTTTGCCAACAGAGATATCGAGACGGAGTATCGCGACTCTTTGAGGGAGATTCTGCTGGGGCCTTGGGAGGGTTTTCTGCAAACGGAAGTGAAAGAGAAATACCCGGAGAGCTTCGATGAATTCTGGCATTTCCCTCATCGTTTTTCCCTGGCCGGTGCAGAGTCATTCGCACAGGTACAGCAGCGTGGCATGCAGGAGTTACAGCGTGTGATGGATGAATCCGCTGGACAGGATGTCGCCATCATCAGCCATGGTGTGCTGATCAAGTCGATCTTGTGTCAGCTTGAGGGACGCCCGCTGGATCGCCTCTGGGAGCCGCCCGTGGTGCACAACTGCTCGCACAGCATCGTTGCATTGGACAAGGACTGTAACGCGGTCCCGCAAATCATTCAGTACGCAGAAGCGGTGCAATAAGCCATTGCTCCGGCAGGTCTCATCAACGCTATGATAATCACCCAATAAAAAGGATAAAACGCAATGAACGCAACTTCCGACAATCAACCTACGTCCGCCACCACGGGCAGCAAGGCCATAACCGCCGTCGCGCTGCTGATTCTAGTCGCCGGTCTGGGTCTCGGCGCCTACGCTCTGTTCGCCTCACTCGGGGTATGGTTTGGCATGTGGGACTTCCGCACTGGCTTCAACATGCTGCGTACTGTCAACGCCAGTGCTGACTGGGTAGCGTGGATATCACTGGCACTCACAATTGGCGTATTCGTGGCCGCTCGCCGCATCGCGCCTGCCAGTGCGCAAAGACTGGCGACCTACGCTGCGATCGGCACCGTCGCGGCCGCGCTGGCCTATGTCGTTCCAGAGACTTACCGCGCCCCGGAAGGGACCCCGCCCATCCACGACATCACCACGGACACCGACAATCCACTGCAATTTGTGGCTGTCGCTCCGCTGCGCGCAAATGCACCCAACTCTGTCATCTATGGCGACCAGGCCAACTGGGACGCCACCAAGATGGCGGCGGCGCAGAAGGAGGCCTACCCGGAGATCGTGCCGCAGGTCTTTACTGAATCAAAAGAAGAGGTTTTCAATCGCGTTCTCACCGCCGTGGATACGCTGGGCTGGGAGCTGGTCGATCAGAATCTGGCAGAAGGGCGCATAGAGGCGACCGACACGACCTTCTGGTTTCGCTTCAAGGACGACGTGATCGTGCTGATTACAGAGACACCAAATGGCACCGTGCTGAATGCCCGCTCCAAGTCCCGCGTCGGTAGCAGCGATATCGGCAAGAACGCTGCAAGACTACGCGGGTTGTTTGCAGAGATCAGGTAAGCGTCAGGCTCAGTGGTTACCATCACCGGTTTGATCAACGCTGATCACGCCGGTGGTGGTTCAACCGCTTGACCAACCAGCGCCGCAGCACCGGGATATCCGTCGCCAATAAGGCTATGCCCAGCGGGATCATCCAGAATCCCAACACGGGCAGGAAGCCCAGAATACCTGCGATGATCAAGACCAGCCCAAGAAATCCCCGGAGTACCGGTGGCAGGTAACGCTTACCCTGTTTCAGAAAGCGGTAGGACATCACCACAAGCCTGCGTCTGGCGCGGCTCTTTCCATGCGGACGCGGGCCGAGCCGACCCGCCGCTTGCTGACTCGCTTCCTTCTTCAAAGACACCTCATATCAATTCTGCTCTTCTTAATGGTGCCTGGATCAGCACTTCAACAATGCTTGAAATGTGCCCAACTGCAGCCATGTGCTATTCTTACGGCCCGTTCAGCAGGCAACGTTGCAGGTAGCACAGTGTCCCGATCCAAGACCCAACAAATGACGATATTCGGCGCTATTGCGCTGACGGTGATGCTTGTCTCGCAGGTCGGCAGCTTCCTGGTCAACAGCATGATCCCGACGGGCAACACCGTGGAATGGACCGCTCTCGTACACCTGACCCATATTCGCAATATGGGGGGGGTTTTCGGGATGTTCCAGGGCAGAGGCTGGCTTTTCGCAATCTTCAGTGTTGCGCTGATCGGCGGATTGATTGTCTACCTGTTGCGCAGCACCAGCGTTAAACCCTACGAGTATGTATGCTTCGGGTTTATCGCCGGAGGTGGCGGCAGCAATATACTCGACAGGCTCGTCTACGGAAGCGTGGTGGACTTCATCAACATCCAGCACATTCCATTCTGGCATTACATCTTCAACACAGCGGATGTCATGGTTCACGTAGGACTATGGCCAATGCTGTACCTGAGTCTGTTCGAGCGCGACGCCCAACCGACGGAAGATCAGGTGCACAATCAAGAGCGATAGTACTGCGCAGCCGCCTGTGACGCTTTGCCGGGGTGGATGTCAGCACCTAACGACAGCAGTGTTTCCTCAAGTGCCGACAGGCAGATCATCACATTCCGCTGCTGGCAGGCGAAGCCCATAAGACCAATCCGCCACACCTTGCCCGCCAGCGAACCAAGACCCGCGCCGATCTCCAGGCTGTAATTTTTCAACAGCGCTGCGCGCACGGCGGCCTCTTCGATCCCTCCCGGCACACAAACCGCGTTGAGTTGCGGCAGACGGCTGTGCGGTGCCACGATCAATCGCAACCCCATCGACTCCAGTCCCAGAACCAACGCCTCATGATGATAGACGTGGCGACGCCACGACTCCTCCAACCCTTCTTCCTGCAGTATCAGCAGCGCCTCATGCAGTGCGTACAGCGTGTTGACGGGAGCGGTATGGTGATAGCTGCGCCGACTTCCTGCCCCCCAGTAGTCCATGATCAGGTTCATGTCGAGAAACCAGCTCTGTACCTTGGTGCGGCGCTGTCGAATCCGCTCCACTGCCTTGGGACTGAAGGTGATTGGTGACAATCCGGGAACGCAGGACAGGCACTTCTGCGACCCGGAATACACGACATCGAGTCCCCAGCCATCCGTATCGAGCTCGATTCCACCAAGGGAGGTAACGGCATCGACAACACTCATGCAGCCATACTGCGTCGCGAGGGCCGCCAGCGCGCGTGCGTCACTGCGCACCCCTGTTGAAGTCTCGGCGTGCACAAAAGCCAGAACGCTGGCGTCCGGGTGCTGTTTGAGAGCATCTTCGACCTTGTTTAGATTAGTAGCTGTACCCCATTCGTCACTGACGACGACGGCCGTTGCTCCGCAACGCTCGACGTTCTCCTTCATGCGACCGCCAAACACTCCGTTCTGACAGACAATTACCTTGTCGCCGCGCTCCAGCAGATTGACGAAAGCCGCCTCCATACCAGCAGAGCCAGGTGCCGATATTGGGAGAGTCAAAGGGTTCGAGGTCTTGAACGCGTACTGAAGCAATAATTTGATTTCATCCATCAGGAGAATGAACTCAGGATCGAGATGACCGATCGTGGGTCGGCCGATCGCGGCGAGAATACGAGGGTTCACATCTGAAGGCCCAGGGCCAAGCAGCGTGCGTAGTGGGGGATAAAAAGCAGTCGCCATGATTTGTCTCCTGAAACCTCGATCTCCCAGAAATTCAGATACTCAGAAATTCAAACGTCCAGAAACGCAAAAGCCGAGTAGAACCCGGCTTCTGTCGTCATCTCAATCAGCGCTCTAATCAGGCTTCGGAAGAATCGCCATCCACGCCATCAGGACGATCAACCAGCTCTACGTAAGCCATCGGGGCGTTGTCGCCTGGACGCATGCCGCACTTGAGGATGCGGATGTAGCCGCCTGGACGCTCATTGTAGCGAGGACCAAGGGCAGTAAATAGCTTGCCAACGGCAGCCTTGTCGCGCAAACGATTAAAGGCGAGACGACGGTTGGCGACACTGTCGCTCTTCGCTAGAGTGATCAGCGGCTCTGCCACCATACGCAGCTCTTTCGCTTTGATCACTGTGGTCTTGATGATTTCGTGCTCAACCAGAGAAACAGTCATGCTACGCAGCATGGCCTTGCGGTGAGAACTGTTGCGGCTCAGTTGACGTCCACTTTTACGATGACGCATATCTTCTAATTCCTGTTCGTACCATCGCGCCTGCTGGCACTCGGTCACTCTTCGTTAAAAACCTGATTGAATTACTCTCACGAGTATCTTGTCAGCCGATTGGTGCTCAGCCTCGATCGTCAGAACGGAGGCTCGACGGAGGCCAGTTTTCGAGACGCAGACCCAATGAAAGGCCTCG
>JAUSMU010000198.1 GCA_030645995.1 Gammaproteobacteria bacterium
AAATTTTCCAATGGTCTATTTATAAATGGCCTATGGATAAGAGCATCTATGCCGGTAGAATGGCCATCCAATAGCCAGCCGTAGAGCTGGCGCCTGTAGAGGGTTCTGTCTGGAACTCCATCTGGATCTTGTATGTTGAGTAATACCACTGCCATATCACGTTTGCGCGTTGTCGTCGCCGCGCTGTCCCTTCTCCTTCTCAGTGCCTGTCAGGCCGCGAACGTGCCGCGCTTCGACCGCCACGTGCTCGATGAGTCCTTTGCAGGCGGTTATGGGGTGGAGATTGCCGATATCGACGGTGATGGACTCGACGATATTGTGAGCCTGGCCACCACACCCGCGCAGTTTGTCTGGTATCACAACCCCGACTGGAAGAAATACGTCATCTCCAGCGAATCCACCGGCAATATTGCCACCGCTCCCCACGACATCGACAGTGATGGCGATGTCGATCTCGTGCTCGCCAGTGCCTTCAATCTCAGCGCCTCCACCGAAGGCGGGCTGGTGCACTGGCTGGAGAATCCGGGCAGCTTCAATAGTAACCCCGCAGCCAATCCGAACTGGCAGCGTCACCTCATCGATCAGATTCCGACCTCGCACCGGGTGCGCTGGGCAGACGTCAATGGTGATGGGACCAAGGAGCTGATCAACCTGCCGATCATCGGCATCGGTGCAGTCGCGCCGGACTATGCGGTTGGCGCGCAGCTGACCGCCTACACGGTGCCCGCCGATCCGCGCACGGGAACCTGGGGCAGGGTGGTCATCAGCGACACACTGGAAGTTGCCCACGGCCTGGGAGTCATGGATTGGGACGCCGATGGACGGGACGATCTGCTGGTCGCCAGTTTTGGTGGCGTGGAACTGATTCAGCTCGCGTCACGAGGACGCTTCGTGGACCGGAGCACGCTGGGCGTGGGCAAGGAAGGTCTGCGTCCCGAACGCGGCAGCAGTGAAGTTGGGGTGGGAACACTGCGCGATCATGGACGCTTCGTCGCCAGCATCGAGCCCTGGCATGGCAATGAGGTGGTGGTCTATCGGCCGGATGCCACGGGCGCGCGGCCATGGTTGCGGCAGGTGATTGAGACTGAAATGGTCGGTGGACATGCGTTGATCACCGCCGATCTGAACAACGACGGTAACGACGAGATCATCGCCGGACATCGTTCGAGCCCCTACGGTCTCTACGTTTATCGCTATGTCCACGAAAACGAGCAGGACACTCCGCAGTGGGTCCGCAGCACACTGGATGCCGGTGGCATCGGTGTGGCGGGGCTGGTCGCCGGGGATTTCAACAATGATGGTTTCAAGGACATCGTGGCGGTGGGCAGTGCCACCGCCAACGTCGTGCTATTCGAGAACCAGGGGCGCTGAGTAGCACCCCTGATTCTAAGTGATATCTACTCGCCAGCCGCTTTCGCCGGTACCCGATTGCCAGCGATCCAGACCTGACTCACCGACTTGGTGTTGTTGATGTCCTCCAGCGGATTGCGGTCGAGCACCACGACATCCGCCCACTTGCCCTCTTCCAGCGTGCCCAGATAATTCAGCCCCAGACAATCCGCCGCCACCGAGGTCGCTGACTGCAGCACCTGCATCGGCGTCATGCCCGCTTCTACCATCATGCTCATCTCCAGATGTTCGAAGTA
Organism: Gammaproteobacteria bacterium; assembly: GCA_030645995.1. Taxonomy (GTDB): domain Bacteria; phylum Pseudomonadota; class Gammaproteobacteria; order Pseudomonadales; family Pseudohongiellaceae; genus UBA5078. The sequence goes on from JAUSMU010000198.1 coordinate 1,647, forward strand.
GCCCTGGAAGCGTGTCACCGGCCCGCTGTCGGTGCCCATGGCGATCTTCACGCCAGCGTCCGACAACAACTTGAGGTTGGTGATGGCCATCGGCAGTGCAACATTCTTGTAGTGCTGGGCATTGGCGCTGTCACGCATGGCCTGCTGGCGCTGGGGTTCGCGCAGCGTGCTGATGACCGCCGGGTCCACTTCGTTGAGGAAGAAGGGATCGCTGAAAAATGTCGGCTCACTCTCGTAGACGAAGGTGGAGACCTCGCGGGTCAGCGTGGGGCTGTAGCAGACATTGGCGCCCTTCATGGCGTCGATGAACTCCCTGTCCACCTCGGCATCGCGCACGCTGTGGGCGATGAAGTCAGCGCCCGCCGCCAGTGTGGCCTTGGCATCGGCAAGGGTGTAGGTGTGCACTGCCAGCGGGATGCCTCGCACCTCGGCCTGATCGGCGATGGCCTTGTAGATCGCGGGCTCCATCTTGCTGGTGCGTCCGAGATTGTCATCCACGCGGATCTTGAGGAAATTGGGGCTTTGCTCGGCGATGCCGTTGACATGCCGCAGCGCGTCCTCGACCGTCGTGGCGGCAATCACCGGGCCAGCCACCATCAGGCGGGCGTAGTTGATGAAGATCGGGTCCTGTTCATTGCGAATGGCAAAGGCTTCGTATTCGTCATCCCCCAGGCTGTTGACGGTGGTAATGCCGTAGCGGGCGTAGAGGCGCAACTGCCGCCCAAGGTTCTCGACATCGTAGACGTCTGTCTCCAGGCCCTTCACGCCGCCGACGTGGCCATGGGCGTTGATCAGCCCCGGAATGAGTGTCTTGCCGCTGACATCCACACGTTCCGCTCCCTCGGGAATATTCACGGACGCGGCAGGCCCGACGGCGACAATGCGCCCGCCGGTGCTGACAATCACGCCGTTTTCGATGGTGGCCGCACCGGTGCCGTCAATGATGTTGCCGCCGACGAAGACAACGGTGCCTTCACCGGCGCCAGCGCTGGCGCTCAGGCAGGCAATTGACAGCGCCAGAAGTGCTCGTCGGGTGTTGCGGTACAGGTTGTTGTTCTTGTTGTCGTACATGTTGCTGTGCCTCTTTTGAGAACCTGATTTTGAGAACCTGGTATTGAGAGTCTGGCTGCCGAATTGACAGGCGAACGGGAGTTGTAGGTTAATGCTTTCAGCGAATAAAACAATCACAGATGCCGGAGCGGAAGATTCAGGATGGAAAATATGGATATTAATACCGACGTCTTGTTGGAGCTGCTCTACACCTACAGCCCGAAACTTGGTGCGGCGCTGCTGACGCTCTTCATCGGTCTGTGGGTCGCCAAT
>JAUSMU010000201.1 GCA_030645995.1 Gammaproteobacteria bacterium
GCCAGTGCTGCAGAAGCACCGATCAGAGCGGCGATATCCGGATCCTGATCCTTGGCTGCGGAGATGACGGTACAGACAACCTGCACTTCATTGCGGAAACTCTTGGGAAACAGCGGTCTGATAGGACGGTCGATCAACCGTGAAGTCAGCGTCTCTTTCTCGGTGGGGCGGCCTTCGCGCTTGAAGAATCCGCCTGGGATCTTGCCTGCTGCGTAGGTCTTTTCCTGATAGTTCACAGTCAATGGGAAAAAATCTGTTCCCGGTTTGATCTGTTTCTTGCCTACGACGGTCGCCAGTACCTGGGTGTCTCCCATGGTCACAACGACGGCGCCTGTGGCTTGTCTGGCAATCTTGCCAGTTTCCAGTGTCACGGTGTACTGACCGTACTGGAAGGTCTTCCTCACTATATTGAACATACTCTATTCCTGTGTTTTTTATTTTGACCCCGGCACCATTGCAATGACGTCCCTGTCAAACAAGGTCTCTCTATTTCATCTCTTCATTTCCGAATTACTACGTAATCACTACCAAATCACTTTTCTTGCGGTACAGCTTAGCGACGCAGGTTCAGCTTCTTGATCAGGGCGGAGTAGCGATCAGAACTTTTGCCCTTCAGGTAGTCGAGCAATTTACGACGGCTGTTAACCATGCGGATCAGACCACGGCGTGAATGGTGGTCATGCACATGCTCTTTGAAGTGAGACTGCAGATGGTTGATGTTTTCGGTCAACAGGGCTACCTGTACTTCCGGTGAGCCTGTGTCGCCTTCACTCTGAGCGTACTCTTTTACAATTGCTGCTTTCTGTTCTGGTGTTAAAGCCATTTTCTCTTCTCCTAATATGCGTTGCGATTAAATAACCGATCACGCCAATCGTGAACCGGCCTTTGTTGCTGACATCCTCGCCAAACCAGCGTCACCATGCATATTTATAGTGATCTGGTACTTTCCTTTTAAACTTCTACTTCTTTAAACCTTTAGTGCCCTGTCGCGAACAGGCGCCGTGGCGCCACTCTTCCGTCGTCGAGCATGATCCCGATGCCGATGAATTCGTCTTCATCGTACAGACGCACGAGACCTGAATCCGGCAAATGCCTGACCAATACTGCCTGACCCTGCTTCACATAATCTGCTGTCACCGAAGGCAGCACGACACGTGGCAACTCTGCCACTGCTTCGTCGGCCGGCACCAGGAAGTGGTCGAGCGCTTCCAGGCCGCCAGCGTCCTTTACTTCCCGCAGGCGTTCAATGCTAACACATTGACTCTCACCGAAGGCACCTGCCTGCAGTCGGCGCAACTCGGTGACATGAGCGCCGCAACCCAGAGCTTCGCCCAGATCGTCCGCAATCGAGCGCACATAAGTGCCTTTGCTGCAGAATATTTCCAGCTCCAACGTTGTGCCTGCGTCGTCGCTCTCTGTGCCGTTCTTTGTGCCGTTCTCTGTGTAACTGAGCAACTCCAGAGCATAAATCGTGACCGGACGCGCCTGCCTTTCAACTTCCTGGCCAGCGCGAGCCAGCTTGTACAGGGGCGTTCCCTTATGCTTCAGCGCCGAATACATTGGCGGTGTCTGTTCAATATCACCTCGAAACTGCTGCAACTCTTCCAGCACGCGCTCGCGCGTCACCTCGGCGACGGAGCGCTCGCTGATCACTGCGCCTTCGGAATCGGCCGTATCGGTTCTAACCCCAAGCTTCACTCTGGTTCGGTAGCGCTTGTCTGAATCCAGCAGGAACTGGGAAATCTTGGTAGCTTCACCAAAGCACAGCGGCAAAACACCAGTCGCCAACGGATCAAGAGCACCAGTATGACCAGCCTTTTCTGCTTGGAACAAGCGCTTCACTTCCTGAAGACAAGCGTTGGAACTCGCTCCCTTCTCCTTGTCGAGCACGATAATGCCGGTGATATCACGGCCGCGCTGTCTACGTCGCTGCGTCAAGCACTGATCTCCTGCCAGATCCTGTCATCAGGACTGGTGTTGGCTGTCCGCAGCAAGTGCGCGGTCAATCAGGGAGGACAGGTACTGACCACGAGCCACACTCTCATCGTAGTGAAAGGTCAGCCTGGGCGTGATGCGCAGGCTGAGCCGACTGGCCAGCAGCGTGCGCAGGTAGCCCGCCGCATTGTTCAGTGCCTTGATGCTCTCTTCGATCTCAAGCTTGTCCAGCGGGCTCGCCTGCTGGAGGGTGACGCCGGGAGCCAGCCCCGAGACACCATCCACAGAGCCCATGACCGTGACATACACATCGGCATAGGCCAGATCGCGACTGACTTTCACACCCGTCACGGAGACCATGCCGACACGCGGGTCGCTGACCTCTGCCTGGATCAGCACGGCCAGCTCACGCTGAAGCTGGTCGGCGACCTTCTGCACTCTTGGTGATACTTTTGCCATGCGTTTCTTCCCAACCTTCGAAAGGGCGACTTGTTATAACGTTCTTGCTATTGCCGTGGTCTGATAGACCTCGATCTTGTCGCCAATCTGCACGTCGTTGTAGTTCTTCACGCCGATACCGCACTCCATGCCCATACGCACGGAAGTGGCCTCATCCTTGAATCGACGCAATGATTCCAGTTCACCTTCATAGATCACCACGTTGTTGCGCAACACGCGGATAGGCTTGTTGCGGTGTACCGTGCCCTCGACCACCATGCTGCCGGCGATCTGGCCGAACTTCGGTGAATTGAAGACATCGCGCACTTCGGCAACGCCCAGAATTTCTTCGCGCATTTCCGGTGACAGCATGCCACCGAGCACTGCTTTCACATCATCAATCACGTTATAGATGATGTTGTAGTAGCGCAGCTCCAACCCTTCGTTCTCAATGATCTCGCGCGCACTCTTGTCTGCACGGACGTTGAAACCGATGATGCGGGCCTTGGAGGTCGCCGCCAACTGCGCATCGGTCTCGGAGATACCACCGACACCCGAAGACACAATGTTGACCTTCACCTCGTCAGTGCCGAGATTATGCAGCGAGGAAACGATGGCTTCCAGCGATCCACGCACGTCGGTCTTGAGGACGATGTTCATCACGCCCACATCGGCCCGGCCGATGCCGGCGAACATCGATTCCACTTTGTTGTTCTGCTGCAGAGCAACCTTGTTGTCCTTGTGGCGCTCACGACGGAACATGGCCACTTCCTTGGCCTTCTTCTCGTCCGCGACCACCACGAATTCATCACCAGCTTCCGGCACACCATTGAGACCGAGAATTTCCACCGGAATCGAAGGACCAGCAGACTTCACCGACTGACTCATTTCGTCGATAAGGGCGCGTACGCGACCAAATTCATGGCCGACCAAGACAACGTCGCCCACTTTGAGAGTGCCGTTCTGCACCAGAACGGATGCCACCGGACCACGGCCTTTGTCGAGACGCGATTCGATCACAACGCCCTTGCCTGGCGCATCCACAAACGCTGTCAATTCCAGAATTTCCGCCTGCAAGAGAATCGCCTCAAGCAAGTCTTCTATGCCTTTTCCAGTATGCGCCGACACTTCGACGAACTGGGTGTCGCCACCCCAAGCATCAGATATCACACCGAGATTAGCCAGCTCGCTGCGCACGCGGTCCAGATCGATGTTGGGTTTGTCGACTTTGGTGATCGCGACCACCATTGGAACGCCAGCGGAGCGGGCGTGTTGAACGGCTTCTTCCGTCTGCGGCTTCACGCCATCATCAGCCGCGACAACCAGCACCACCACGTCCGTCGCCTTGGCACCGCGTGAGCGCATGGCGCTGAATGCAGCGTGTCCCGGCGTGTCAAGGAAACAGATCATGCCGCGATCAGTTTCCACGTGATAGGCACCGATATGCTGTGTAATTCCACCAGCCTCGTGAGCAACCACACTGGCCTTGCGAATGTAGTCGAGCAATGAGGTCTTGCCGTGGTCAACGTGACCCATGACAGTCACCACCGGCGCTCTTGACGAAGACACGGCGCCTTCATCATAGGAGATCGATTCGTACAGGCTCTCTTCAATCGCATCCGCAGAGACGAACTTGGCGGTGTTGCCCATTTCTTCAACGAGCAACGTGCTGGTGTCCTGATCCAGGACTTGATTGATGGTCGCCATGACGCCCATTTTGAACAGCATCTTGATCACTTCGGCCGACTTCACTGACATCTTCTGTGCCAGATCGGTGACAGAGTTCGCCTCACCAATGGTGATCTCTCTGGAGATAAACTCAGTAGGCTTCTCAAAGCCATGCTGCTTGGTCGCACGTGACTTCTTGCGACCTCCGCGACGGCCACGACCACCTTCGCCGTACTCACTGTCTTCCAGCACAAAGTCATCCGCTGCGCGGGCTTTTCCCTGCTTTCTGGCAGGCGCCTTGTCCTTCTTGCGGAAAGCGTTCTTGTCGTCGTCCTTATCCTTGTTATCAACAGCGTCTTTCTTGACGCCTTTGGCTGGCTCTACCTTCGCGGCGGGAGCAGGTCGGCCACGAGTTTCTGCAGCCTCTGCCGCTTTGGTTTCGGCTGGTGCAACAACAGCGACCTTGTCTGACGCAGATGTACCCGCCTCAACCTTCGTAGCCTCAGGCTGCGCTACCATCTCCTGCTGCAGCGCTGCAGTATCGATTTGCGCCGTAAATTCCTGATCATCCGGCAGCGCCTCATCTTGCGGTTCGTCCGCTTCGGGACTGCCATCCTTTTCCGGCAACAGTTCGCTGCGTTTTACGTAAGTGCGCTTCTTGCGAACTTCCACGGCGATTGTCTTGCCGCGCCCATGATTGGAAGCGGACTTCAGCGTCTCTACGGTCTTGCGTTTAAGAGTAATTTTCCTGGGAGCGCCATCGGTCGCCTCCCTGTCACCATGACTGCGGCGCAGGAACAGCAAGAGCGTATTCTTGTCCTCATTCGATATGGGATCATCCGCCTTCGTATGGGGCAGACCCGCTTCTTTCACCTGGGAAAGAAGCTTCTCTACGGAAACTCCAACCACTGTGGCGAGTTCACTGACTGTAACATCTGCCATTTAAGATACTCCTGATTACTCTTGCCGCTAAACCCGATTGCCTGTCTTCTAACGCTTCGTCGTATGAGAGTTATTCGAACCAGGGCGCTCGAGCCGTCATAATGAGCTTACCGGCACGCTCTTCGTCCATGCCTTCTATATCCAACAATTCGTCCACTGACTGTTCCGCCAGATCTTCCATGCTCAGCACGCCCTTTTTGGACAGTGCAAGCGCGAGCTTCTCATCCATGCCTTCCATGGAGAGCAGATCGTCCGCCACATTGGCACTGGACAGACCCTCTTCAGAGGCAATCGCCTGAGTCAGCAGCGCATCCTTCGCACGATTGCGCAACTCGTTGGCGATGTCTTCATCGAACCCGTCGATGTTGATGATCTCGTCGAGCGGCACATAGGCTATTTCTTCGAGTGACGTGAAGCCTTCGTTGACAAGGATCTCGGCGATGTCTTCGTCCACGTCCAACTTGGCAACAAACATCTCTACAAAGCCACTAGTCTCCTGCTGCTGCTTTTCAACGGCGGCGGCAACGCTCATGACATTGATGGTCCAGCCAGTCAGCTCGCTGGAAAGTCTTACGTTCTGACCATTGCGACCAATCGCCTGGGCCAGATTATCCTCTTCCACGGCAACGTCCATCGTGTGGCTGTCTTCATCGACAATGATAGACGCTACTTCGGCCGGTGCCATTGAGTTGATGACCAGCTGTGCGGGATTGTCGTCCCACAGAATAATGTCAATGCGCTCGTTGGCAAGCTCGTTGGAGACCACCTGTACGCGTGAACCACGCATTCCGACACAGGCGCCTACCGGATCAATACGGCCGTCATTGGTGCGCACCACAATCTTGGCTCTGGAGCCTGGATCGCGCGCGGCAGCCTTGATCTCGATTACTTCTTCAGCGATTTCCGGCACTTCAATCTTGAACAATTCAATCAGCATGCCAGGTGCAGTTCTGCTCAGGAACAATTGCGGGCCACGTGGCTCCGAACGTACATCAAGCAGCAGAGCTCGAATGCGATCGCCCACGCGGAAATTCTCACGAGGGATCATGTGCTCTCGCGCCAGCAATCCTTCGGCATTTCCACCCATATCTACCAGAACGCTCTCCCGAGTGACCTTCTTGACAGTGCCGGAGATCAGCGCTCCGATCTTGTCGCGGTATTCGGCAATGATGATGTCACGTTCCGCTTCGCGCACTTTCTGCACGATAACCTGCTTGGCTGTCTGTGCCGCAATCCGACCAAATTCGATATTGTCGACATGCTCTTCCCAGACACTGCCCGCCTCCAGCTCAAGATTTTTTTCCTTGGCTTCTTCGACAGTCAGCTCCAACCCCTTGCCGGTGTAGTCCTCGTCATTGACGACATTCCATACTTTGAAAGTTTCATACTCACCGGTCTTGCGGTCGACACGGACACGACAATTCATGTCATCATTTTCATAAAATTTCTTGGTCGCAGTTGCCAGCGCG
>JAUSMU010000204.1 GCA_030645995.1 Gammaproteobacteria bacterium
CTGCGGCGATTCCAGGCTGAACCATTCCGTGGTGGTCAACGCGCCCGTGGAACCCCGGAACGACTGTTGCGGATGAATCTTGTCCGTAGTCACCACCAGCGTGTCCCCCTCCCAGTGTCCGACCGAGTCGCCCATCCAGCGCACCATTCCTTCCGGCAGCGGATCATCATTGATGCGGATGATGCGGGCGTCATTGACCATCTCGGTCATGATCATCAGATAGTCGGGCGTCTGCACGATCCGGTAATTGCTGTTGTAGGACATCGGCACCATGGGTGGGCCGGCGGGAGACAGCACCGACAGCAGGCAGCGTTCCCCCACAGGGCGCAGCTCGGGGCCATCGAATTCGGCGACGCCCGGGCGGGCCAGCATCTGCGAACGCCAGTCCCTTGGGCCGCCTTCCGGAGGGGGAGGCAGGCGGCCATTGGGCGGGTCGATGATCAGAGAAGTGCGGGCCTCGCCGTTGACGGTGACCACGTTGGTGTCGGGAAATTTCCAGTCTGCTTCCAGCCCGATGGGCGCGCCTTTTTCTGGCGGCGCGCGATCGGGGTCGATGGGTGCCGCCTCGCGCTCAATGCGGGCGGCGGTATTCACCACCAGCTGCGCGGCTTCCTCCGGGGTATAGGCGCGCTTGTCCCCCAATGCCTCCGGACGCTCCAGTGGAGTTTGCGTCTCGTTGGTCCACACCCCCTGAAAATCCGGCTTGCCTTCGGGCGTGCGGGGAATCTCGGCGGCTTGGGCGAGAGCTCCGGCGGTCAGTGTCAGGAGGAGGGCGGATAGCAATGCGGTAGATGGTTTTGCTGTGAACATGAATGCAGCGGCTCCGGAAATCACGATCGACAAGTGTAACCGCGTGGGGCGTTGCGGCTGATGCGGCATAGTGTCGCGCGTCGGTGTGCCGCTGGCGTTGATATGCATCAAGCCTACTTTCCTGGTTATCACTCTGGCGTGCTATTGTCGGCCGCATGCCAGGGAGCTGTTGCGTGGATGTCATGCGCATCGCCTCAGGCGGCATTCCGAACAATATGCAGACGGGAGGAAATCCATGCCACATATGAAATTCCGAGTGACTTCAGTGTTGCGCCTCTGGTCGCTGGGCGTATTGTCGGTACTCTTCTTCGGGCCGTTCGAGCCGTTCGGGCCTGCGGCTTTCGCGCAGCAGCCCCCGCCACCGCCAGGCGCCTATGACGCCGCCCCCTATCTGGGGCAGATACGCAACGACTATGTCTATGGCGACATCTGGGAACGGCCCGGCCTGTCGCTGCGGGACCGCAGCATGATTACTGTTGCGGTGACCCAGGCTCTTAATGCGGCCAGTGAACTGCGCCTGCACATGGGGCGGGCGCTCGACAATGGCCTGACCGAGGGGGAGATCACGGAGATCATTGCGCAGGTGCAGTGGTATTTCAGTCTTCCCGCCGAGGTTGATGGCGCTGCCATCGCCGCCGAGGTGTTCACGCAGCGTGGGCTGCCCGAAAGTCCTGCTGGAGCGGCGTCCAGCCTCTCGGTCGAGCGTCCTGCCGCTGCAGGCCCTGCGCCATTTCCTCAGAGCACGGCGCTCTCGCCCCGGGATCGCAGCCTGATCACCGTGGCCCTGAGCACCGCCTTGTACGCTTCCGGCACGCTGCGCGTGGAGGTCGAGCGGGCACTGGACAATGGCGTGACGCAAGGCGAACTCGCCGAGGCCATCACCCATGTCACGTTCTATTCAGGCTTTCCCACCGGCGTGAATGCCGCGCGCGTCACGGCGGATGTTCTCGAGGCCAGAGGCCTGCCACTGGGTGACGGGCGTTTCCCTGCCGCGCCATATCTGGAAGACTTGATCGACGGGCTGGTCTTTGGGGAAACCTGGACTCGTACCCCCCTGTCTGCGCGCGATCGCAGCCTGGCCACCATCGCCGTCACCCTCGCCAACTATCAGTCCGAGCAACTGCGCACCCACCTGGAACGGGGGCTGGACAATGGTGTGACCGTGCAGGAGATTGCGGAGTTGATCGCCCAGGTGACGCTCTATTCCGGATTTCCGAGCGGGCTCAATGGCTCGCGTATTTTCGGCGAGGTGCTGCGGGAGCGGGGCTTGGAAATGCCGAAGTGAGGGGAAGGCGACGTTAGATCGGAATTCGCAGTGGCGAGTTTCGTCGCTCAGATTCGCAGACCTCGCTGCTCAGGCGTCCATCGCATCGTCGGCCTGCTCGAAAAGGGACTGCTGCTCGGGAATCGAGATGCCATTGGCCTCGCAGTGCTTGCGGATCAGCACCTCGATCAGATTGGCAATGGAGCGGTGGTCCTGCAGCGCCGCGATGCGGGCAGCTTCCTTGATGCGCGGGTCGATACGCAGATTGAGCGTGGCGGTTTTGGAGGGGGTCATGGTGTGGTGCTTTGTGTTGTTGGAGTGATTGCAGTGTAACGCAGAA
>JAUSMU010000209.1 GCA_030645995.1 Gammaproteobacteria bacterium
CAGGGGCCTGAAGAATGTCCGCTCGTAGCTCAAAAAGCACCGGGTCTCCTTCGCAAACTTAAACGCGACTTGGCACTCGGGATCTTCAAGAGACTTGATTCGATACTGCTCATACGCCGCAAGCGACTCGAATGAGAACGAACCGAGAGCTATGTTGCTGGCTCCTTCCGAAGGCAGCAGGTAGCCATGATGAATGCCACCAAACTTCTTGATGAGTGGCAGCCACATCCGGCAGTACTGTTCGAACTCGGGTAGCTTCGTTGAATCGACTACGTACTTCAAGTGACAGGTAATCATGGTGCTGTACTCACTGATTGTCTAAGTTGATGTCCGCCCATATTTGTATTTCTACATAAACCTCGAAATCCGTTTTCCAGTAACTTTCGTACGGGACTAGCCCTGCGTCACGCGGAAGAGAATACTTCACCCATAGATGTTCAATTTCATGAAGAAAATAAACCTTCTTGTAGTACGGCTTGTCAGGCCTTGTGAATGCGACATAGCTATCCGGAAATGTTAAAGACGTAGTTTTCGGATCTAGGTCATTCAGCGGAATCAGCAACTCTTTATGGCTTTCGTTCAGCCCATTAAACCAAGTTGATTCGCCAAGAGTCATATAGAATGGTGTTTTCCGACAAGGCATACCGCCACGCTCAATAAACCGTTCACGCAATTCAGACTCGATCATACGCCTCTTATCAATGTAGTCGGGACCGTATCGGCGACGATACCTAGGGTCCCTCTTATGGCGCAATAACAGATCTTTAAAAACTGGACTTCTCGAGCCTTCGGGCAAATCTGATAATGAGCGAAAAGGTCCAATTTCAGGAAGATAGTAATGTGAAGCAAAGGTCGGTAGAGAGTTCCTACGAAAAAGTGGACACCCACTGGTTAGCTGCATTGTGCTACATACTCCGATGGAGTTCGATATCCCAATGACGAGTGCAACCTCTCGTTGTTGTAGAAATATACATAGGCTTTGATGGCTCGGTAAAGCTCGCGATCACTGCTAAATTCCCTGCGATGATACATGTCCGACTTTAACGACTTGTTCCAGGACTCCATATGGGCATTGTCGGTCATTCGCATCCTACGGTTTGTACTCGGCGTGATACCTGCCTTGTCCAAAGACTTT
>JAUSMU010000224.1 GCA_030645995.1 Gammaproteobacteria bacterium
TGAGGATGATGTTGAGTCCGGCGCCATAGTTGGAAAGCAAGCCCTGCACGGCCAAACCAGCGCCCAGCGACGCGGCGCCAATGGCCGCCACGAAGGGAGTGATGCTGATGCCCAGCTTGCTCATCGCGATGATGCCCGTCATCACGATGACGATCAGCCGCACCGTGCTGGCGATGAAGTTGCTCAGCGTGACATCAATATTTCGCTTCAGGCACAGGTGCAGCACCATGTTGCCGATCTTGCGCCCCACCACTATGCCGATGAGGAAGATGATGATGGCGCCGATGATCTGGAAGCTGTAATTCACGAGAAAGCTAGTGACCTGAATGTAGATCGCCGTGACCTGTTCTAATTCTTGTTCCATGCACTGTCTCCTGTGTTTGTGGGAGCGGGCCTCGCCCGCGACTGCCTTGCACACCGTTGCATGCCAAGCTACTGCAGGAACGCTTCGCGGGCAAGGCCCGCTCCCACAGAGTTTGGGATGGAAGTCTCGTCTATCGACTCGCTCTGAGGGCTGGGGTATTCTTCGGACGACCTTGCAGCGCAGCCACTCTCCCGGAATGATTCATGACGTCACCGCTCAGCACAGATGACAGCTTCGCCCGCTCCGCCGGAAAGCAGCTTGCTCTCTATGCGCTGGTGGCGGTCGTGGTGCTCGTGGCACTGATGTATGCCCTGAATTTTGCCGCTTCTCTCACCAGCACTGGCGTCAGCGGTGTCGCCGGAGCAATCGACGTCGAGAACAACGAGATCTCGATTTACCTGCGCGAAGAGCCCCCGCAGATGAACAGCATGCTGGCCACCGACACTGTCAGTGGCATGGTACTGGGCCATGTCATGGAAGGCCTGCTGCGCTACGATGCAAACGATCAGATCGTGCCCGCGATGGCAGAGCGCTGGAAGATCAATGGCAACCGCGTCACTTTTTGGATTCGTGAAAATGCCCGCTGGAGCAATGGCGATCCTGTGACAGCACAGGACTTCGAATTTGCGTGGAAGACCACCCTCGACCCGGCCACCGGCTCGCAGTATTCCTTTATCCTTTACCCCATCAAGAACGCCGAGGCCGTCAACACTGGACAGCTGCCCGTGGAGTCCGTCGGCGTACGTGCTCTGGATGCGCGGACACTGGAGGTGGAGCTGGAGCAGCCAATTGCCTACTTCGACAAGCTGGTGTCCTTCGCCACTTACCTGCCCGTTCAGGAGAAGGCCTTCACGGCAGCCAATGGTCGCTACGGCGCCGATGCAGACGAAATGCTCTACAACGGCCCCTTCGTCATGAGCAGCTGGGTGCATGGTGCCAGTATGCGCATGGAGAAGAACCCCTATTACTGGGATGCCGATCGCATTCGCCTCAACGCCATCAACGCCGCCTATATAACCTCCGATTCCAACACGTTGCTCAACCTCTACAAGGACGGGCGCATCGTCAGCGTGGACCTCACCGCCGAGATGCTGGAAGGCGCGATGCAGCAGCGCTGGCAGCTCGATCGCTTCATGGATGGCGGCGTCTTCTTTATCGACTTCAATCATCGCCCGGAGCGCATCACTCGCAATTTGAATCTGCGCAAGGCCCTGCAGCTCGCTCAGGATGGCAATGAACTGGTGGACCGGGTCATCAAACTGCCCGGTTATCTCCCGGCCAAGAGCCTGTTCCCGGTATGGCTGCAGGGTGTCGAAAAATCTTTCCGTGAGGAGTACCCCGCTCCAGAGGCGCCTTACAACGTGCAGCTGGCGCGCGAGTATCTGGAGAAGGCGAAGCAGGAGCTGGGTCTGACCGAGATCCCGCCGCTGGTGTTGCTTTCGGACGTGTCGCCGGTGGCAGCGATTTCCGGTCAGTATTATCAGGAAGTGTTCAAGCGTAATCTCGGTCTCGACATCGTCATCGATGCGCAGATATTCCGACAGCGGCTGGCGAAGATGGACTCGGGCGATTTCGATCTGGTGCTCAATGGGTGGGGCCCCGACTACAATGATCCACTGACCTTCGCCGATCTGTTTGCATCGTGGAATTTGAACAATCGCGGAAAGTATAACAACCCTGCTCTGGACGCACTGGTGCGCACAGCGCAGACCTCGACGGACACAAAGACGCGGATGGATGCGTTCGGTGAGGTGCAGCGCATTCTGCACGAGGATGCGGCGTTCATCGGTAATTATGAGCGCGGGCGGGTGTATGCGACGCATCCGCAGCTCAAGGGTTTGTTGCGGAGGGTGTTTGGGGCGGAGAGTGATTACACAGGGGCTTACATTGATGCTTTGAACTAACTGTGGGAGCGTACCCAAAGGGCATAAAAGCCCGCTCGCGATTGACTTCTGTAAATATCAGCAATGTCAGCAGTGGCAGAGGACCTCACCCGATTCTACGGCCGACCGCGCCCTCCGGGGTGCCCTTACTCCGCAAAAAGCCCAAGGTCTTTTTGCTGCGTGCGGCGCTGGTCTTTGATGCCGCTGAATAGGGTGAGGCCCTCTGCCGCTGCGCATGGTGCCCGCTGCAGGAAGGTTGAGCGCAAGGTAGAAGACAGCACAAATGCAGGAGTTCAGGAGTGGGGCACAGAGCGGATGACCGTGCGCCGCAGGGATGCGGCGTCCGAGCCTACATGGATGTATTAACGGCGTGTCAGCAGCACTGTGCCCCGCTCCTGGGCTCCGGGACCGTAGCAAACTTACAAGGCGCACACTAAAGCAATGTGGAAGTACACACTCAAGCGGTTGATACAGGGAATCATCACGGTCTGGTTTATTGCCACCGCGACTTTCCTTGCCATGCACAACGTGTCGGGTGATCCGCTTTCAGCCGAGCGTGGCACAAGCGAAGCCATTCGCGCCAACCTCGCCGCCCGTTACGGCCTTGATAAACCCCTCACCGAACAATATTTCATCTACCTCGGCAACTTCGTCAAGGGCGACTTCGGCATTTCCTTCACCCAGCAGAACCGCCAAGTCAACGACATCATTCGCGAACATTTTCCAGTCTCGGCAACGCTGGGTATTCTCGCCGTGATCTTTGCCGCTCTCGGCGGCGTGTTGTGGGGCGCGCTCACCGCGCTGTACCGCAATCGCCTGCCTGACACCATCATCATGTTCCTCGTGATTCTTGGCATTTCGGTGCCGAGTTTTGTCTTTGCCGCACTTGGACAGCTCACGCTGGTGAATTTGAACGCTCTGTTCGGAATTTCGCTCCTGCCCGTGGCTGGCTGGGGTACCGTGAGTCACATGCTGCTGCCAGCGCTGGTGCTGGGCATGGGCACGATGGCCTATCTCACCCGCCTGATGCGCTCATCGATGCTGGAGATCATCCACTCCGACTACATTCGCACCGCCAAGGCCAAGGGCTTGCCCGCCGCCAGAATTTTCACGCGTCACCAGCTTCGCAATGCCATCCTCCCGGTCATCACCGTGCTCGGTCCCGCGATTGCTGCCATCACCACCGGAGGCTTTGTGGTGGAGCTGGTGTTTGCGATTCCCGGTCTCGGCCGCTATTTCGTGCAGGCGGTGCAGCAATTGGACTACACCGTGATCATGGGCACCACGGTGTTCTACGGCGCGTTTCTCGTCTTCATGGTGATTGTCGTGGATCTGCTCTACGGCTGGATTGATCCGAGGGTGAGGCTGCAATGACAACGCCCGTCTCCCACTCGCAGATTTTGAATCCTGCAGACTTTGCTCCCATCACGCAGCGCGCGGATGTGCATGCCATCAGTCGGCCATCGCAGTCCTATTGGCAGGATGCCTGGGGGCGCCTGAAAAAGAATCGGCGCGCCATCGTGTCTTTGTGGTTGATCGTCGGTCTGCTAGCGTTTGCTCTGCTCGGTCCCTGGCTGTGGCAGATCGATCCGGCGCGGCAGGATATCGATCAGATCAGCCAGGCGCCAGGAGCGGATCGCAGCGCCACCATCGTGGCGCCCTATGCCCCATGGGACG
>JAUSMU010000225.1 GCA_030645995.1 Gammaproteobacteria bacterium
TGCATGATGAAACTGCTCTGGGAAAAACCTGCAGTTTCTCAGAAATTCACGTTCAAATCGGTGACACCCCTAAATACATGATTTCTTATTAAATATCATGGTGTTATTGCGCTGCCTTGGTGAAATTGCCGGACAGCACTGACGGTGTATATAACGTGAACTCAGCATGCCAGTAGTTCTGAATAGCTGCTCCATTATCATGTCGCCACTGATATCAATAGTAACCACATCAATTGGATCTCCCACAACCGTGCCGTTGGGACTCACCCAAGGAATACTTCTCCACGGAACACTGAAGGAGTTTTTCAACAGCAAATTCGCCATTGCGTTTGCGGAGGTGTCACTCCCTCTTGGCATCTCTACATTCAATGCGGCAAGAATTTCAGTACAGAGTTCCTGTCTTCCTGCATCGAAAAAGCTTAATGAGTAGAAATTGGCTGGCCGACCCCGATTGAAGTCCCGCAGAGGGAGAGAGACTTTATTTTCCGGCTCAATCAAATCCAGCTTATCTACCAAACTGCTCTGTGGCGGATTATCCGCAGAATGGCTCGCAGCCGCGACGCCAAGACTGATCGCGATCAAAATACTGACGAATGACTTCATTGGGGCTTCACCGTTTCAGGTTGGCTTCGGCATTGAACATCCTTGTGGCATTAACCGTTAATTGGAGTTTATAATTCTAAAGTTACTGGAAAATGCGCAAGAGACGGAAAGTTCATCTTCGTTAGACAGAGAAAATGCAAAGACGTCTAAGTCTCTTTCTATTATGTCTGCGGTCATTATCAGGAAATGCACCTGACGACTTATATTTATAACCTCAGTATAAGTAGCCGTGAATGATAGAGGACTCTCACTCAGGTAATGGTATTTAAAGATACTATCTTGTACTTTGTCGGCCATTGCAGAACCTAGACCCCGATCTTCAAACTCGAAGCCGCGCCAGAACACTTCCTTACTCATATCCGCTGTTAGTGCCGACACATCGCTTTCGAACCTGTTCTCACGCAGCAGATGTAAACCGTGCACATAGCGTGAACTCACCATCCCAGTAGTTCTGAATAGCTGCTCCATTATCATGTCACCGCCAATATCAACCGTGACAACATCGATTGGATTTCTCGCTACGGTGCCATTGGGCCCCACATAAGGAATACTTCTCCACGGAACACTGAAGGAATTTTTCAACAGCAAATTTGCCATGACGTTTGCGGATGTGTCACTCCCTCTTGGCATCTCTACATTCAATGCAGCAAGAATTTCAGTACAGAGTTCCTGTCTTCCTGCATCGAAAAAGCTTAATGAGTAGAAATTGGCTGGCCGACCCCGGTTAAAGTCCCGCAGAGGGAGAGAGACTTTATTTTCCGGCTCAATCAAATCCAGCTTATCTACCAAACTGCTCTGTGGCGGATTATCCGCAGAATGGCTCGCAGCCGCGACGCCAAGACTGATCGCGATCAAAATACTGACTACTGACTTCATTAAACTCACCTCGCACTATTAATTCTAAAATTTAGGATTTCAATCAGACATGCAAAGTAAGCCTGCGCGCCGACAATATTTGAAATGTCCTTACTTGAAAATGCTGGCATTTTGATATCAAAATTCACACCGCTTGCTTGTTCAGCACCGAACACGAACAGCAGTGCTGCCTTCGAGCCGATGACTGATCTGGCCGACTTCCGGGTAACCACTCGTGAAAGCTCCCGAGACCTTCAGGAATACCTGCACGGGAAACGAATCGATGTAGAGCTGCACATTGTCCGTCAGCGTGCGGTTGTTGATGGAGGTGCCGCCCCACAGGGCAGCGACGTGCCCTAAACCAACCCACACCCCTGGATTCCGAAATTTCTGACAACGATAGAACAGTTTCCTTAGCGCATTTCGGTCATTTTCCGACACTGATTCCTCAAAAGCTTGCTGGTGACTCAAATTTCCTATCCATATCTTCATTTTTCCACTGACAGCCCGATACAGTGAGAATCACACGAATGAAAAGCGGCGGAGTGCACACGTGGGTCGAAATTACGCAGCGTTGGGATGTCAGCATTTGCTGATATCAAGGGTCGCTGCACTCTCTGTCGTCTTGCGGGCGGCAGTGACGGCATTGGTATTGCTGCCTGCTCAACCCGGCTACGCGGCCGAGGGTGACGACATTCCCGCCGACCCGGTTCACCTCGCCATCGCCGCCCCCATGGTGGGCACCAGTTTCACCGTCGGCGTGCAGCTGAGTGCCGGCGTCGCTGCCGCCCTGCTGAGCCTGCCCGACGGAAAATTGCTGGGCCGGGATATTCGCGTCACCACCCATAACGACAGCTGCGTCAGCGACATCGCCGAGCGCGTGGCATTAGACCTGATGCAGAGTCCCCCCGACCTGGTGATCGGCCACTCCTGCTCGGCCACCACCATCGCCACAGCCCCCATCTACGCGCAGCACAAAGTGCTGCAGATTACTCCATCCACCACCAATCCACAGGCGACCGAGATGGGCATCAGCACCTTGTTCCGCATGATCGGGCGGGACGATGTGCAGGTCGACATGGCAGTGGAGCGCATCGCCACTAAGTACGCCGGGCAGCGCATCGGGATTTTGCATTTCCAGACCGAGTACTCACGATGGGTCACACGGGGAGTAATCGAAGGACTGCGCAAGCGCGGCATAGAGCCCGATGTCATTGTCGAGAGTGGGGCGTCGGCGATTTCCTACATCGGTGAAATCCAGAAATTGATGGCCGCAGAGAACGAGGTTATCTACCTGGCTGGCGGGGCTCTGGACAGTGGAGTCTTCATGCGGCAGGCACGGCAGATTGGTGCCCGCTTTCAGGTCATCTCCAGCGACACACTGATCTCTCATGTTTTCCCCGAAACTGCGGGCACGGCGGCGGAAGGCGTCCATTTCACCTTTCCCTCCCAGGCGGCGGAATTGGCCACAGCAGCAACAGCCGTAGCTGCAATCCAACAGATGGGGCAGCAACCGGTCGGCTACACGCTGCTCACCTATGCGGCTGTCCAGACCTGGATCGAGGGCGTTCGCAGAGCTGCTTCATTCGATGCGGAACTGGTTGCCGCCGCCATTCGCAGCGCGCCGCTGGAGACCATCCTGGGCTCCGTGACTTTCGATGCCAAAGGCGACATCCAGACGAGCTATCCAGCATTTTCCTGGTATACCTGGGAGGCGGGTGAACGTGTCGCCATTGATTGAACCGCCCCCCGAAAACCATGCCGACAACGCTAAAGGACGGTGGGAGGCGACTTTCGCCCGCCTCGGTATCCGCGAGAGTTTTCTTTTCGGCTTCGGCGTCATGTGCACACTCCTGTTGCTGGTGGTGGCCGCAGCATTGTTCACCACCGCCAGGATCGGGCAGTCCGCTAGCAACATCCTCGATGAACAGCTGCCGGTCACGCTGGAGATTCTGCGGGCCACGCGCGCGGTAGATGCCTTCGCCGCTACCGGGGCCGCGCTGGTGTCGGCCACCACAGAAGACGATCGCCGCACGGCTTTTGAGCGTGCCGACAGCGCCCAGGCTGCGCTGGAACAGACACTGAACGACCTCGCCTCTGCCGACGCCACAGCAGAAGCTGCAGAGATCCACCTCCTTAGCGAAGAGCTGACCGACAACCTTCTGCGCCTGCGCGACGTGGTGGATGAGCGCATTGCCCTCGTGCTCGCCAAAGACGCGGCCCGCACCCGACTGGTGGCCAACCTGCAGGCTTTTCAGCAACAGCTGACTTACCGCATCCGCATCATGGAGAGCGACAGCGACATCATCGGATTGCTGATGGCCCAACCCGTGCCGCCCACGGATCGCGTCGCGGCGATGGCACAGAACACAGCTCCGCTCATCCCGCTGGCGCGCTTCTACGCCGAAGTCGAATCCATTGGCGGACGCCTGCTGGCCGCCGCCCAGGACCCCAACCTCCCGGCCCTGCATCTGTCCGAGCAGGTCCTCGCCATCGCCATTGCAGGGGCCAGCAGCACCTTCGCCAGACTGCCGGAAGAAGAAAGAGATGCGCTGCAGAGCATCTTCAAGGAACTGCAGGCGCTGACGACTGCCGCCGATGGCCCGCTCGGACTGCGCGAGCAAGAGCTGACGCTGTACGCCGAGAGTCAGGTGCTCAACCTGGAAAGCCAGCAAATCACCAGCCGCGTCGATGGCACCACAGCGGATCTGGTGCAACGAAGGCTGGATGACATTCGTCAGGCCGGTGTGTCGGCCACCGAATCACGACAACGCTACATCTGGTTGCTGACCTTGGTAAGCGCATTCTCGCTGCTCGGCATGATGGCTTTCATGCGATTGCACGTCATGCGGCATCTGGTGGCGCGTCTATCGCTGTTGAGCAAGACGCTGCAGAACATCGCGGCGGGGCGTTTCGACATACCACTGCCGGAAGCCGGCAGCGACGAGCTCGGCCGCCTGGGCGCGGCGGTGCAACAATTCCACACCACTGCCATCGAAGCCGGGCGCCGGGAGTGTGAACTGCAGGCGAGCAACAGGAGCGCCGAGAAGGCCCGCAGAGAGCTGGAGATAAAAGCGCATGAGCTGGAGAGCCTGAACAGCAAACTGGCGGACCTCTCGACGCAGGACTTCCTGACCGGGCTGGCCAACCGACGTCGCTTCGACGAGGCGCTCGGCGTCGAGTGGGCGCGCGGCACCCGCACAGGGCAACTGCTGGCGCTGATCATGATCGACGTCGATCACTTCAAGCCCTTCAATGACCGCTATGGCCATCAGGCGGGGGATGATTGCCTGCGCCAGGTGGCCACAATGATGAAATCGGTCTTCGGCCGCGTCAGCGATCTGGCTTCCCGCTACGGCGGCGAGGAGTTCTGCGTCATCGTCACCGATTCGACCGAGACGGGCATTTACGGCATGGCCGAGCGGGTCCGCACCGCCGTGGAGAAGCTGACCGTGGAGCACGCCGACTCGCCCTATGGGGTGGTGACGGTGAGTATCGGCGTGGCGGCGGTGATTCCCTGCGGAGGGAAGACTCCAGAGGATCTGCTCAGGGCTGCCGACGCCGCGCTCTACAGCGCCAAGGCCAATGGCAGAAATCGGGTGATGCAATCTCAACCCATCGGATAAAGAATGTGCCTGGACACTTCGTTGATCCTGCTCAGGGTCTCCGCGCTCAGCGTCACATCTGCCGCCGCAAGAATCTCGTCCAACTGCTCGGGCCTGGTGGCCCCCACGATAGTGGACGCGACGAAGTCATGCTGCTTGCTCCAGGCAGTGGCCAGCGTGACAACCGACATGCCGATGTCTGCTGCAATGGCCATGAAGCGTTTGGTGGACTCGGTACTCTTCTCATTCACGAAGCGCTGCGCCATCGCCAGCTGGCGCGTCTCGTTCAGCTTGAAATAGCGACTGAAGCGGGCATTCTCGGGCAGCTGATTGTCGTTGTATTTGCCGCTCAGCACGCCACCGGCGAGTGGTGAATAAGGCAGCAAGCTGACCCCTTCCTTGCGGCAGGCCTGCGCCAGTTCGTCCTCGAAGCGGCGATTGTTGAGACTGAAGTTGTTCTGAATGGTCTCGTAGCGAGTCAGGCCATGCAGCTCCGCCATCGCCAGACTCTTGGTCAGGCCCCAGGTAGTTTCGTTGCTGCAGCCCAGCAGTCGTACCTTCCCGGACTGCACCAATTCCTCCAACGCCATCAGCGTTTCCTCGTAGCGCATGTCATGATCCGGCCAGTGCGTCTGGTAGAGATCGACATAGTCTGTCTGCAGGCGGCGCAGGCTGCCTTCGATGGCGCGCACGATGTGATGACGATCGAGACAGGTCTTACCAGCGCGCTGGGCGGCCTTGAACCAGCCGTGGCTCGGCCCGGCGACCTTGGTGGCGATGATCAGCGAGTCGCGGTCCTTGGTCCTCATCCAGCGCCCGACGATCTCCTCGGTGAGCCCCACATACTTGATGTCAGGCGGAACCGGATACATCTCGGCCGTGTCGTAGAAATCGATGCCCGCATCGTAAGCCTTGTCGAGGATGGCGAACGCTGCCTTCTCGTCGGCCTGCGATCCAAAAGTCATGGTCCCCATGCAGATATCCGATACCACGATGCCACTTCTGCCAAGCCGCTTGTATTTCATTCGTTACCCCATCCAGTCTGTTGGTTGTTATGTTGCTCTTTAATGCTGTTTTTTATACTACATTTTTATACTACAGCCGCAGCCGAATGCCCAGCCATCCGGCCCTGGGTGCCCCTGCTCCCAGAAACAGCGGACGCGTGTCGGCAAGGTCGCTCAGCAGTTCCGTCGGGTCTTCCCCGAGCAGCCCAAAGCTTTCGTAGCGGGTGTCGAACACATTGCTGACACGCATGAAAACTGTCAACTTTTGCGACCATGCGTAACTGGCATGCAGATTCAGCACGGCGAAGCCATCGACGGCGTCCAGCGCATTGCTCTCGTCGCCGCGCAACCTCTGCGCAGAGTTATACACCAGTTCCGCACCGACGCTCAGCCCAGGTGCCAGGTCATAGTCACCACCCAGCTTCAGCAGGTTCTCGGGGATGCCCGGCAGGCGATCGCCACGGCTCACGGCAATGGCGCCATCGGCGTCAGCATCCGGGTGGTTGGGGCTGAGCACCTGAAAGTCCTGTTCGAAGGTGGCGCGAATGTAGCTGTAGGACGCATACCAGCGTAGTTGCTCCAGAGTGCCGTTGAGTGACGATTCGAAACCGATACGGCGGGTCTTGTCGACATTGGCAAACAACCCGGTGGCACGCCCGGTGGTCTGAAACAGGATGTCGTCGCGATTGACGGCGTGATAGAGCCCGACGCGATACTCCACGTCACCCCAGGCCCCGCGCGCTCCGATCTCCACACTGCGGGTCACCACGTCGTCCAGCGGCGGATCGGCAAGAAAGGCATTGGGCAGGCGGCACTCGAATTCGATGTCGTCGGGGTCATCGCCACGCTCGATTGCGAAGCGCCGAGCGACCTCGAACACTCCTTCGTTGCAGGCCAGCTCGATGGGCGTCGGAATGCGGTTCGACTCGCTGAGCGAGCCGTAGAGGTTGTCATCCTCCGTCACCATGAGTGTCAACCCCAGCGAGGGGTTGAAGCGTTGGAATCGATGCCTGCCGTTGAGTTCAGGACGCACGCCGGAGCGGTCGCGCAGCGTCACTCGACTGTCGTTGTAACGACCGGCCACGGTGAGCGCCAGTTGTTCACTCAGGTCATGGGTATTGCTGAAGAACACGCTCGCCGTCGTCGTTCGGGTATCGACTTGCGTCGCAGCAGTGTCGAGAAAGGCGCCGGTGCCCAGCCCCCAGGTGCTGCGCGTCAGCGGGTCGAGCCCGGAAAGTTCGAGTGCCGAATCGAAGCCGGTGCGCCCATCGAAATAGCTCACCCCGGTGGTCAGCTGGTTGGCGCGACCGAACAGATCATTGAGGGCAATCAGTTTGGCATCGAAGCCCTGGCTCTCCTGCCGCCGCGTGCTGAGATTGTTGATGGCCTCGTCGCTGATGATGCCGGTGCCGGAGAGGTCCGAGGCGACATCCTCAAGCTCGAACAGTTCGCCATCGAGACCCGCCAGCTGTGCACGTTCGTCGATCAAGGCTTCGAGAGCGGCGAACCCGGTGATGGCTGCGTTCCCGCCCTGACAGATGTCATTGAGGTCGATGCCGAGTTGATCATCCAGCGCATCCTCGATGGCATCGGGTTCCTCCAGAAGCGACATGGCACCTCCGGCATAAGTACAGGCTTCGAACTCCGAGGCGTCGCCGTTGAAGGCATCCGTGTTGTTGTCGCGCCGAAAGGCCGACCCGGCGATCTGCAGCGTCGGTGTCAGGAAGTGGCTGCCTTCCAGCGTAGCCATCCACAGATCGTTTTCGGTGATATCCGGCGCCGTGAACACCGCGTCACGCTGCAAGGCCAGAAGCCCCACCGGGGCGGCACCGTTGCCGCGCAGTTCACTGTCGCCCTTCTGCAGGTGCAGATTCACTGCGGAGAGTTCGTCCTGACGCCAGCCGAGATTGGCGTAGACGTTCGTGGCATTTGAAGCGGAGAGCTGCCGCCAGCCCTCCTCCTGAAAACGCGACAGGTTGACGTAATAGCTCCAGTTGCCCGCATTGCCACCGCTCTCCAGCGTGCCCAGTCTGCGCCCCCAGGAGCCAGTGGTCACTTCTGCCTGCTGCCCCGTGAACGCGAAGCCATCCTTCATGCGGATTGCCAGCGCACCGCCCAGCGTATTGAGACCGAACAGGGGATTGGCGCCGCTGATGAGATCCATCCCGGCGACGGCGGACTCCGGCAGCAGGTCCCAGTTCACCGCGTCTCCCAGCGGCTCGTTGATGCGCACACCATTCTGATACACCGCGACCCCCTGGGCCAGACCGAGCAGGGGCGAGGCCGTAAAACCACGGAACTGCACGTCGGGCTGCAGGGGATTGTTCTGGGCGGAATTGATGCTCACGGCACTGAGCTGCTGATTCATGAACTCGGAAAGGTCCAGGCTCTGGCTGTTTTGCAGCGCCGCCGCGCTGGCGCTCTGCACTGCAAAGGGCAGCTTGCGCACATCGATGCCCAGCCCGCTGCCTGGGGTCGTGCCGATCACGATGATTTCTTCCAGCCTTTCCGTCGCCGAAATATCTGAAGAGTAGGTTGGATGATTGATCAACAGCAATGTTGTCAGGGACGCGAGGAAACTCAGCTTCTTTTTATTGTTCATTAGCGCTACCGTGGAAGGACAGATTATTGGGAGTTTACAATGAAATCCGCCATTCACCCATTCGTGTGGGACTCTTACTACGTTACCCATCTGCATGCCGTCGACAAGCAGCATCTCCACCTGGTCAAGCTCATCAATGCACTGGCCGAGCTGGCCTCCTCGGGAAAGACGATTCCCAGAGAGACGGTAGAACAACTCTTCGCGGAACTGACCGCCTACGCCCAATACCACTTCACCGAAGAGGAGGGACTGATGGGGCAACACAAGCTTGACCCTCGCCACATCCAGTATCACCACGCCGAACACCGGCAGTTTGTGGACGATCTGCAGTCCTTGTACGAGAACACGCTGGCGGACATCGATAACGAAATCGGTGCGCTTCTCAACTACCTTACCTATTGGCTCGCGTACCATATTCTCGGTGTGGATCAGAACATGGCCGCGCAGATTCATCGCGTCGAGAAAGGGGAGTCCCCTGCCAGCGCCTATGAACAGGAGAGCGACGAGCTGGACAACTCCACCAAGCCGCTGCTCAAAGCCCTCAACGGATTGTTCAAGGAAGTCACCAGCCAGAACAAGAAACTGCTGGAGATGAACCGCTCACTGGAAACACGAGTGCAGGCGCGCACGCGCGAGTTGCAGGAAGCCATGCAACGCCTGGAGATGGATCAGGAAAAGATCGTCCGGCTCAGTGAAGACCTCAAGCTCATCAATGGCCGCTTGGAGGAACTGAGCCTCACGGATTCCCTCACCAATCTGCCCAATCGCCGCAGCGCAATGCGCTTTCTGGAGGAGCAGTGGCTGAAACGCAAGCAGCAGCCAATCTCCTGTCTGATGATCGACGCCGACCATTTCAAAGAGGTGAACGATCAATGGGGCCACGACGCCGGTGATGTGGTGTTGCAACGTTTGGCGCAAACCCTGCAAGATTTTTCGCGGACCGATGACCTTGCCTGTCGCGTAGGTGGTGATGAGTTCATGGTGATATGCCCCAACACCAGCGCGGAAAATGCACTGAGCTTTGCCCAGGCCTTACTGGCCCGCGTCAATACTCTGTGGGTACCGGCCGGGAGTGGTTTCTGGGAGGGCAGCGTCAGTGTGGGCGTCGCCACCAACACTGACGACATGACGACGATGACGGATCTCATCAAGGCAGCCGACGAAGCACTCTATGCCGCCAAGGCGGCTGGCAAGAACTGCGTGCGCCAGCACGTCAGTGCGTGAGGGAGTAGATCAGGTAGTTGATGCCGAGCTGATAGGCGGAGTTGGCGTAGCGCGTGGGGTAATCGGGATGGTAGGTGTGCTCCCAGCCATCACCCATGTCGGAATTCCAGTTGATCAGCACCATCACCCGGCCGTCATCGTCGAGGATGGCGTGGTTACTGGCGACATCAATGTCCTGCTCGCCCCTCGCATCGCTGCGACTCAGAGCCGGAATCATCTTCGGGCCATCGATGTCGTAATAGGTGCGGAAAATTTCGTGATCGGGTTGTAACTCGACGATCTCACGATCGGGGAAAACCTGCGAAAAGCCCGATTGAAAATTGTCCCACTGGCGTGTGCCCCAGAAATCGTCGATCAACAGGAAGCCACCACGCAGGAGATATTCGCGCAGGTTCTCGATCTCTTCCGTACTCAGGCTGATGCCACCGCCCTGTCCGACCTCCAGCATGTAGAGAAACGGATAGTCGAAGATGCGCGCATCGTCGAAGCGCAGCACGATGGGGTCCTGCATCACACGAATATTGGTGAGCCGCGAGACGCCGCGCAGGAAGTTGGAATCGGCCCCGGGAAAATCGATGGACCAGGCCGGTCCCCCGTCGCCCAGATAACCACCGAAACCGCCAAAGCCACCGAAGCCTCCTCCGCCACCAAAACCGCCCATGCGACTGGAGTAGGAATCAAACTGCACCCGGACGAAATTGAACTCACCGCCCGGATCATAAGCGATGTCCTCGGCACCGGGCTGCGCGTGTGCGCAAGACCAGCCGAAGACGGCGATGACAAGACAGGAGCACAGACGACGCATGAGGAGCTCGGGAAACATGGAGATGCTATGGAACCAACGGACTGCCGAATACTAATCGTTGCGGCGCCACAAGGGAACACCGCAACGCTGGAGAACGGCATCAGCTCTGCGGACTTT
>JAUSMU010000239.1 GCA_030645995.1 Gammaproteobacteria bacterium
TTGATTGGCGCGAGCAGGAAGTAAAAAATCCAGGCAAACCAGGACAGGAAGATGATTGCCAGAATCCAGGCGGCCTTCTCTCCGCCGCTGGTCACGTCAGAGCCGAGGATCAGCAGGATTGGCAGGAACCAGACGAAGAAACAGCCGAAGACCACCACCAGCGCCAGGCCAGCGGTGAGCACCGGGATAGCCAGCAGTATCAGGGCAGTAACAACAGCAAAAGTCAGCAGGGCAGATAGAATTTTCATTGCGGTACTCACATCTCCTTTGGGTTAATGGGTCACTGGAGCTGTTGAAGCGATATTCGTGCCAGAAGATTTTTCCTTTTCTTTCAGTCGGTTGGATATTCAATATGGGCGCAACCTGAGTTTTCAACCACTTTGTGGCGAAAACCCCCAGTTGACCTTGCCAATGTTGGCCCGCATCAACAATTCGCTTGAATGAGGAAAGGCCCCGGTTGGTGATAGCTTTGTTCGAGCAGGGCACACAGTTCCTCGGCGGTGTTGGCGACGGCGGCGGGGACACCGTAACCGTTGGCCAGACTCACCCAGTTGATCTCCGGATTGCCAATGTCGAACAGGCTGGCGGCGACTGCGCCCACGTCGGTCACGCCCAGGCGGGCATATTCAACATTGAGGATATTGTAGCTGCGGTTGGCGTAGATCACCGTCGTGACGTTGAGCCGCTCGCGAGCCTGAGTCCACAGGCATTGAATCGTGTAGCCGGCACCACCGTCGCCGAGTAACGCCAGGACGCGACGGTCCGGGCACGCCAGTGCGGCGCCCGTCGCTGCAGGACCGCCATGGCCAATAGAACCGCCTGTGAGGCTGAGCCACGAGTGGCGGGCGGCGCCCTGGCAGAGCGGGTGGGCGGCATTGCCACCACCGGAATCCGTGGTCACGATGGTGTTCTCCGGGAGCGTGGCCGCTACTGCCTGCGAGATGGAGCGGGTATTCAGAGCACCCTGTGGTCTGGGGGTGTCGACTTTGGCGAAGCGTTTGATTTCGCTCTTCTCCGCTTTGAGCAGTACAACGAGTTGCTCCAGAGCATCTGCAGCATCCTCCTCGATGCGGGCCAGCGTGTGGACGGTGCAATCCTCGGGAATGGGGCGTCCGGATTGCCCCTGATAGGCGAAGAAGCTGGTTGGCGTCTGGGCACCCACCAGAATCAGATGCTCGGTGCCGTTGAGGGTCAACAGGATTTGTTCGGGGAAATAGGGCATGCGTTCGAGATGTACTGTGCCCGGTCCGCCATCGGTGCGTGCCGGGAAAGTCCCTGTGATCAGGCGGCAGCCGGTCTTGGCGGCGAGCCGTCCAGCCGCCTCCAGCGCCGGTGCTGTCAGCGCATCGTGCTCCAGTAACAGGATGGTCTTTGTACTCGACGCCATGACCTTGGCGATGGCGGCGGCGTGTTCGCTGCCGATGCATGCGCGTCTGGGCAGAGGGTTCGGTGCGACGGGGCCGGGAGACTCACTCCATGCCGCATCCGCACCCATGATGATGGTCGCAATTTGGCCCTGCGAGCCGGGCATTGCCCGAAGTGTGGCGGTGAAGGCGTCTGCGCCATCCTGAGCCAGGGTCTCGGCGGTGCTGCAGGACTTGATCCATGACGAAAAATTACGAGCTAGTGTGTCGATGTCCGAGGTCAGCGGGGCATCGAAGCCGATGTGAAACTGCGGGTGATTGCCGACGATGTTGATTAGCGGTGTACCGGCCTTGCGCGCGTTATGGAGGTTGGCAATGCCATTGGCGAGGCCTGGCCCGAGATGCAGCAAGGTGGCGGCGGGCTTGCCTGCCATGCGGGCATAGCCATCGGCGGCACCGGTGCACACTCCCTCAAACAATGTCAGGACGGAGCGTATCCGGGGCACCTGATCCAATGCCTGCACCAGATGCATCTCCGAGGTGCCCGGATTGGTGATACAGAGTTCCACACCGCAGTTGGCGAGGGTTTCGATCAGAGCTCTTGCGCCATTCATGTTCGGTTACTCCATTTGTTCGTTCGTCTGTTAAGTCATCGGTGCTTGAGGGTGTTCGCGATGGGCTCGATGCAAGGTCACTGACGATACTTCGGAGAGGCCGACGTGACGAATCTTGCCTGCTCGGGCCAGATCATTCAGTGCGTCAACACTCTCTTCGATCAGTGCGTCCATATCCCGTCTATGCAAGTAATAGAGGTCGATGACATCGGTCTGCTGGCGGCGCAGGCTCGCCACGCAGGTGGCAACAATGTTGGCCGGAGTTTAGCACACCGCTTTGAAACCATGGTTTGAGGTTATCGGTCGAGGCGGTTTATACAGTGTTGTACTGTATAAATAGATAGTGTATAAATGTACAGCAGTTAACGTAAAACCCCGCGCCAACGTGCAGGGTCCGACGACC
>JAUSMU010000241.1 GCA_030645995.1 Gammaproteobacteria bacterium
CGCATTCTGCTGCTGGCAGCAGTCGCAGAGGGCGAGACACGCATCAGCAACCTGCTGGACAGCGACGACGTGCGGCACATGCTCAATGCACTGAAGGCACTCGGCGTGTCTTGCACACTGAGCGCGGACAAGAGCACTTGCGCAGTGCAGGGGCGTGGTGGACCGCTGGCTTTCGAAGGCGCACTGGAGATATTTCTCGGCAACGCCGGCACCGCCATGCGCCCACTGTGCGCGATGCTGTGCGCCGGCCAAGGCGATTTCACCCTCAAGGGCGAGCCACGCATGTACGAGCGCCCGATTGGCGATCTGGTCGATTGTCTGCGTGCCTGTGGCGCCAGCATCGACTATCTGGGCAATGAGGGTTACCCGCCCCTGCGCATCCACGGCAACGGTCTGCGCGGCGGTCAGGTCGGCATCAAGGGCAACATCTCCAGCCAGTTCCTCACTGCCATGCTGATGGCGGCGCCCTTCTGCAGCAGCGATCTGGAGATTGTGGTGGAAGGTGAGCTGGTCTCCAAACCCTACATCCTCATCACACTGGATGTGATGGCGAAGTTCGGTGTGCAGGTCGAGAATCATGACTATCAGCGTTTCATCATCAAGGCCGGACAGCACTATGTGTCACCCGGCACCATGATGGTGGAAGGCGATGCGTCGTCGGCGTCTTATTTCCTCGCCGCTGCCGCAATTGCCGGTGGCACCGTGCGTGTGCATGGCACCGGCAGTGCCAGCGTGCAGGGCGATGCCCGCTTTGCCGAGGTGCTGGAACAGATGGGGGCAAAGGTGACCTGGGGCGACACCTGGATTGAGGTGAGCCGGGGCGAATTGCATGGTGTGGATGTCGATCTGAATCATATTCCCGATGCGGCGATGACAATTGCCACCACCGCCCTGTTTGCGAAGGGCCCGACGGCGATCCGCAACATCTACAACTGGCGCGTCAAGGAAACCGACCGTCTGGCGGCGATGGCCACGGAATTACGCAAAGTGGGCGCCCTCGTCATCGAGGGAGAGGATTACATCGAAATCACGCCACCGCAAAAAATCCTGCCCGCTGCGATCAACACTTATGACGACCACCGCATGGCCATGTGCTTCTCGCTGGCCGCTTTTGGCGACAGTGCGATCACCATCAATGATCCAGGCTGCACGTCGAAGACGTTCCCGACGTATTTCGAATTGTTCACGAAACTGTGTACGCCACGGGCGTGACTTTGGAAATCATGCGGACCAAAGATTCTCGAGAGAGCCTGTTGTCAGGCTCACGTCGCTGAGTCCTTGCGCAGCATCCTTTCGAACTCGGCAGAGGGCATCGGTTTGTTGAGATAGAAGCCCTGGAATTCGTCGCACACTCCAGACTTCAGGTAGTCCATCTGATCCTTGGATTCCACCCCCTCCGCTATGACATTCAGGCCCAGCGTTCGTCCCATGGCGATGATGGCAGCGGCCAGACCCTGGCTGTCTTTGTTGGCAACTATATCGGAGATAAACGATCCATCGATCTTGATCGTATCGATCGGAAAGTCCTTCAGTGCCGACAGCGATGAGTAGCCCGTTCCAAAATCATCTATTGCGATGCGCACTCCCAGACGCTTGATGCCCTGCATGACCCCGATGGTCTTGGTCAGGTCGCTCATGATCATGCTCTCGGTGATCTCAAGCTCAAGCATGCGTGGATCCATACCGACCTTCGCCAACACTTCTTCGATATCTCTGAGGAGATTGTCATCGCGGAACTGCACGGCGGAAAGGTTGACCGCCATGCTCAGATCGATGCCCTTGTTGCGCCACTCGACACTTTGCCGACAGGCGGTTTCCAACACCCAGCGACCAATCGGAATAATCAATCTGGTTTCCTCGGCGATGGGGATAAATTGCTTGGGCAGTATCAGGCCCAGATCCGGATGATGCCAGCGCAGCAACGCTTCCATGCCGGTGATGCAGTCATTGCTCAGATCACGCTTGGCCTGGTAGAAGAGTTCCAGCTGGTTTCTCTCGACAGCATTGCGCAAGCTGGCCTCCAGCGTGAGCCGCTCCAATGAGTCGGTGTTGATTTCATCCGTGTAGAACTTGAAGTTGTTTCTGCCCTCTCCCTTCGCGTAATACATGGCGATGTCGGCACGCTTCATCAGTGAATCTTCATCTTCACCATCTCGCGGATACACACTGATACCAATACTCACGGTGATGCGCAACTCCTGCCCTGCAAGCAAATAACTGTTGCGCACCAAACTCAGAATCCTGCGCGAAGCCTCGATCAGCTGCTCGTCCTCGCCTGTTTCCGGAAGGATAATGGTGAACTCGTCCCCACCCATACGCGCTACCACATCGCTTTCGCGCAAGGCGGCGCGAATGCGATGTGCCACCTCCTTGAGTAACTGATCGCCCGCATCGTGGCCCAAGGTGTCGTTGATGATCTTGAACTTGTCGATATCGAGAAACATCACCGCAAATTTCTTCATGCTACGACGGGAATCGACAATGCGTTGATGCAGCAACTTGGCAAAAAAACTGCGGTTGGGAAGACCGGTGAGGCTGTCGTGAAAGGCGAGGTATTCCACTTGTCTTGCGTGCTCAAGCTGTTCCTCCAGAACTCTGGCGCGAGTATGATGCAGCTGCGAACTCATGCGCCCGAGTGTGCCCGTCACCAGCAGTATCAGCAGGCTGACAGCGACTGTTCGCCAAAGGTAGGAGCGGATAATCGCAGCAAGACCGGCGTGCTGCTCCGCGAGCGAGAGGCCGACCGCCAACCGCAGAGGAAACCCGAAAACTTCGCGAGAATGGGTGTAGCGCTCCACACCATCATATTCATGCAGCAGGATGCTGACGGTGGGCATGTCGCTGGCTGCACCGGCAAGCTCTCGCAGGATGGTATCGGTGCCGCTGAAACTGGTGTCATCACCGCTGCGACGCACCCGAAAATTGCCATCGTTTCCGATGACAGCCAACAACCCGTGTTCACCCAGCTGATCGGCGTCATAACCACTGACAAAATACTCCGCATCAGCGGAGACGGTCACAGCGCCGTTGACAGTACCATCCGGCGCGAACAGCGCAATGCTGAAATCCAGCCACCATTGCTGATTGTCCGCATCGAAGCGTGGTTGACTGACAAGCAAAGCCTCGGCATCGGACGTCGACTGCAATACAGACATGTCGAGCGCTGGCACCGTGCCGAGCGGGCGGGTGGAGACCAGCCCGCTGCCATCGGCCGCGAACACCGTGATGATGAACAGCGCGCTGGGAGGCAACAGGCCCCTCGCGGAAAGCTCGGAAAGTATCGTCTCGGGATCGCCCTGCCCGGAAACGTAGGCCACCAGGTTCAGGGTTTGCTCGATGTCACGCAGTGCGCGAACCATCTGCGCCTCGTAGGTCTCCGCTAAATCCAGCGTCGAAATTCGCGCAATCTCCTCGGCGCCTTCGGTTTCCACGCGGACAAGATTCAGCGTGGCCGCCCACAGGACCAGCAGCAGCGCCACGCTGAGCAGCGCGAACTGCAACACGGGTTCTGTCAGCTTGTAGATCGCGCGGCGGGCCATTATTCAAATACCACGACAACGCTGTCATCGACGAAGCGGCGTTCGATATAACCAAGCGCATGCACATCTGCGGCAACGGCGTGCAGCATGTCCTCATTCGACGCAACACTACGCGGAGGACGGCCGCGACCGGTAAACAGAATTCGGGACCAGAGTGTGCGCACCTGTACCGACGTGCGGCCCAACACCTCCATGTTGAATCGCTCGCGCACAGCTGAACCCTCGGCCTGATCGATAGGCACAGCACGCTGCTCATTGGGAAATTGTTGCATTCTACCGAGGAAGATATCTTCCACGTGGTCGCGAGCGAGTGCTTTCACAGTACTAAGACTCGACACGATCACCACAATGTCGTCTTCCAGCGATTCATTGTCATTGCCCGTGCGATTATCTGCCGCAAAAGCTGACTGCGTGAACATTGCAACCAGGGGCGCGACCAAGACCACAATCAAGAGCATAACCAGCAACACGTGGCGTAAAAGCAAACTGACTGTCTGTTCTATTTTTCCTGTCATTATTCGGATACTCAGAACACAAAGTCTACTGTTAGGCTGACCACATCGGCCCCACGGGGTCGGTAGCCTGAGGCCATGTTATTGAACGTGCCGATGGAATCCTTGCGAGTCTTGATGTGGTCGATCTGCAGCTTCGTGACCACACGGGGCAACACGTCCCAGCGCGCACCGAGGCTGACCGTCTGTTGCCGTGCCGCATAGCCCTGCTGCATATCCAACAGTCCGATATTGAGACTGGAGATTGCTGGAGCCAGTGTTGCTGGAAAATCCGCCGCGTTCAGCCCGTGCACGGAACGGTGCCCCCCGGCAGCACGCGCAACGGTCAAATAGGGACTCACGGCTCCGACACGGTAACCGCCACTGATGTACCAGCCGCTACGATCATCGAAATCGGACCTAAAAACCCCCTTGCCCCACTCTGCCATCACGAACCAATCACCTGGATCGTATCCGACTCCCGCCGCCATGAACGGAGACCACTTGCCGGTAGCGTCATATCGCTGAGCCACGGCAACACCGGTCGGCCCGAATGCTCTGAAGCCCGTCCACAGATTCTGAAAGAGCGGACCGTATTTCACCTTGGCGGAAATATAACTGGCATGCAGGGTCAGCGCCCCTCTCTCGAAATGATTCACGAAACCCCAGATGTTGGTTGCCTCCAGCAGCCCCACATACTCCTTCGCTTTGTTGCTGCCGTAATGGGCCGTTACCGAGTACGTGCTGTTGTCGAAATCGTGCCGATATGTGAAATCTACGCCATCGCTGTTGGTGATGGACACCAACTGATAGAGCTCAGCAGGCGGGCGCAACCAAGGCAGCGAATACCCGACCTTGCGGTAGTCCGATGCCATAAAGGTGCCAAGGGCAATACGCCCGGCGCGTACGCTGAATGAGGGGCTGAGGCTGTACTGCAGATTGGCCCACTCGACCTTGGGTTTGAACTTGCCGTCAAAGCGCTTTTCGACCACTACCTGCACTACGCCAAAGAGTCTATCGCTGGGCTTGACGCTCGCTTGCACCGCCGCACGGCTGTCAAGCAGAGGATCCCAGCGGTAGCTGCGGCCAGGGCCTTCGGAATTGACAGGGTTGGGGATGTAGTCTGCTCGGTGTTCGCTGGAGTGAGCGGCGCCCAAGGTGCCATAGCCATTGAATGACCACAAACTGTCGTCGGGTTGGGCGTGAGCAGCTGCACTCAGAGTGAGGCAGCCGAGAAAAAATAGGACAGCTGGACGATTGCACATAGCGAATTCCTAGCTGTTGGATGCCAGCCGCAGTATTTGACTGGCCGGGCCACTGTAGCACCATCTATGGCGTTGTGGAACTCACCGTTCTTGCCATGTAACGAACGGCATTGCGGCCGACCTGCTTGGCCTGATACATCGCGTCATCTGCTCGCTTGAGTACCACATTCCGGGTCTCGCTCTCCCCCATGAACAGCGCGACGCCGACGCAGCATGAGCAGCGATGTCTGATGGTTTGATCCGGGGCTCCCTCTCCATCTTCCCGGACAACGTGGAGCAGATACGGCTGCTCCAGTGCCACGCGAATCTTCTCGGCAACCTCCAACGCCTCTGCGCGGGAACTCTCCTCTGTCTCCTTGAGGTTGCTCAACACCACCACGAACTCGTCTCCGCCCAGCCGCGCCACAGTGTCCACCTCACGCACAGTGGCATTGAGCCTGCGCGCCACCTCAATCAGCAGCAGGTCACCAGCGGCGTGTCCCTGCTCATCATTCAGGGGCTTGAAGTTGTCGAGATCGAGCAACATGACGGCCCCGTGCAACCCGCTGCGCGTGCTCGCTGCCATGGCCATCGCGAGACGATCGTTCAACATGCGGCGATTGGGTAATTGTGTCAGCGGGTCATAGAACGCCAGATGTTTGATCTGTTCCTCGATGGAGCGGCGCTCGGTGACGTCGCGACCGATGCCGTGATAGCCGCTTACCTTGCCCTCGGCATCAAATTCCAAAGTCATCGTCACATCCATCCACAGCTCTCGCCCATCTTTGCAGCGCATCGGTAACGTGGCACGAGTGCCCCCGTTCTGGATTGCCTCGCGGATGAGGTCAACACCTTCAGGGGTCAGCATCTCGAATACCGGCCGACCGAGGACCTCGTCTGCATGAAAGCCGCGCAGGCGTTCGTCTGCGGGACTGATGTAGATAATGTTGAGATCGGCATCTTCACGCCAGACAATCTCGGAAATGTCCTCCGTGAGCATGCGGAACAGCGCCTCGTTCTCTCGTATTTTCTTCTTACTCTCCAGCAGCGCTGCCTCGCGCTGTGAGAGTATCCCCAGAAGATGATTGAAGCCTGCGATCAGTGTGCCAATTTCATCGTTGCGCACGATCGGCAGTGGTTGCGGGGGCTGATCGGATGCCGACATCAACGCCAGCGTTTTGACGTTTTCGAACAAGGGAGTGAGCTGATACTTGAGCATGATCGAGGTTGCCGCACTTGCCAGCACGCTGAGAAGCAGCGCGGCCACCATGGTGCGTTGCTGCATCAGGTGGATCGGCGCGAAGGCCTCTGCCGTCGAGATCGATGCTGCTGCGGCCCAATCCACCATTGAAAGGAATTTGACAGAATTCATCACCTCCTCACCAAACTGATTCATGTACACCTGCGTGCCCTCGTCACCTTCAACGAAGCGGTCGACGGCAGGGATCTGTCCCGGCGGGGCGAGCGGCTGCATGATGCGATCCTGGCGCGTCGAGGCCATGATCAGACGATCGTGCTGCGCAACCAGATAATAGCTGCCCGTCACCCCGTACTGGTTTTGCGACAAATGGCTCAGAAAATCGGCATTGAGCAGGTTGATCATACCGACAATCCCACCGATTACCTGACCTTGCGAATCAACGATGGGGGTCACGATGCCCACGAGAGGAATTCGGGGCTGAGTGCCCATTGTCGGCGAACTGATGAGAGTTTTGCGCTCCTTCATCGCAGCAGTGAAGACCTCTCCAGCATTGAGATCAACCCCGACACGCCCCATCGCCAGTGGCACCTCAGCAATGATGATGCCATCGGCATTGCTGATCACGAGTCCACCGCTGAACAGACTCTGCACCAGGTCTTGATCGAGCAATAGCGATTGCAGGGCAACGCCATTGCTCAATGTCTGTTGATCAATTTTACCGGCCAGTATTTCGAGCGCGCCGATGCGCTCCTGCAGATGGTCCTCGATGGTCGCAACGATGAAAGAAACAACAGAGAACTGCTGCTCGCCCAGCTGCTTCTGCATGTCCTGCTGCAGAAGTCGGCTGACATAGAGTTCCCATGACCAGATACTGGCCAGAAAGATGGCAAGCGTAAAAAGCGTGATTTTGCTTTTCAGCGATGTGACGCGCAATCGGCTGAGGTTCATCGCTTGAGTATGGAAGAAGCGCTTGGCGAAGGAAAGCCACAAACGTGGGGGGCAATCAGAAAAAATGGAGCGGATAGTGGGAATCGAACCCACGTCTAAAGCTTGGGAAGCTTTCGTTCTACCATTGAACTACACCCGCAGGGATGTTGAAACGTGACTCTTGCGATCCTGGCACCACCACTGAGGGATACTGGTGCCGCAAAGAGGAGTCGAACCTCCGACCTACTGATTACGAATCAGTTGCTCTACCAACTGAGCTATTGCGGCATCGCTGCCGCAGCCTCGCGGCGTTGCACTTGCACTTGCAGGCCGTTCGCGCCGAGCCTGAACGACGCTTGCCCGCTGTCTGACATCAAAATGGTCGGAGTGAGAGGATTCGAACCTCCGGCTTCTACGTCCCGAACGTAGCACTCTACCAGGCTGAGCTACACTCCGA
>JAUSMU010000247.1 GCA_030645995.1 Gammaproteobacteria bacterium
CGAGATGATCGACCAGCTCGAAGTCCTTCATGGTCTTCAGAAAGTCATCGGCACTGGCCAGCATTGGGGCCAGGGACAGCAGGGTGATCGTCAGCATTCGTGTGAACATTTTCATGCGGGGACTCCTCTTGGATTTCTACAACTCCAGTGTACGCCTGTGCGCCGAAGAGCGGCAGTGACATTTTGTCGCAGCTGCGCCTGGCTGGAGACCTATGGGTGGTGGACAGTACCCGGAGCTCAGGGGATACTGAATACCGGTCTGGTGATGCTGGCGGCGCTCATAGTGATCAATCTGCCACGGCTGAATGAAGGTCACTCTTAACATCTGGCCAGGGAAAGTTATGGAGTTTGTACTTCAACTGATCAAAGGCGGCGCTGGCAGCCTTGCTTCCTATCTGGCCGCGCACGTACTCTTGTGTCTGCTCCCCGCATTCTTCATTGCCGGCGCTATGGCCGCATTGATTCCCAAGGCCAGCATCACGCGCTGGCTGGGCCGTCATACACCGGCTTATGTTTCCTATCCGGCAGCGGCATTGGCCGGCTCCTTGATTGCCGTGTGTTCGTGCACCATCGTGCCGCTGTTTGCGGGCATTTATCGAAAGGGAGCTGGCATTGGACCCGCGATTACCTTTCTGTTCTTTGCCCCTGCCGGCAACGTCATGGCGCTGGCCTATACCGGCAGTATTCTAGGCTCCGAGTTCGCGATTGCGCGCCTGCTTTTGTGTCTGCTGTTCGGAATTGGAATCGGTCTTCTGATGGCGGCGATTTTCTGGAACGATGACAGGAAACATGATGAGCGATCAGATGCGTTGTTCGCCGACACAGCAAAGGTCACCGGCCCGGCATTGGGGGTGCTTCTTTCACTCGTCGGGCTGCTGATCGCCGGCACCCTGAAACTGTGGCCATTGACGGCGGATCTGGCGGGGCTGGAAGTGCCGCTTGGGTGGGCTCAGGCATGGCAGGATACGCTGATGCGTTGGGTGCCATTTGATGCAGCGAAGGGCGAAGAGGGCGTCAGCCTGCAGGGTTCTGCATTGATTGTGCTGTTGCTGCTTATCGCGGCGACGGCCAGGCGGGGCTTGGACAACATTATCGAGACCACGAATGTCTGGACATCGATAACTCTTGGGCTGGCTGCGGCCACCCTGCTGGTGGCTTCAATGCGGCTGACGGCCAGTGAAGGCGGTCTGCTGATTACACTGACTGGACGCGCTGTGGCTGTCGCGGTGAGTTTGGGTTCTGTCTGGTACTTCGCCAGCAAGCTGCCGGTCGACGACTGTCGCTCCTGGTTGTGGGAAGCATGGCGCTTTGTGAAGCAGATTTTTGCGCTGCTGCTCATCGGCGTATTTGTGGTTGGCATTGTGCGTCAGCTCATTCAACCGGAATGGATCGAGAGTCTGGCCGGCAGCAACACGGTGCTGGCTAATGCGGTAGCAGTGGGCTTCGGTGTATTCATGTATTTTCCGACGCTGGTGGAGGTGCCGGTCGCCCGGATGTTCCTCGACCTCGGTATGCATCCGGGTCCGCTGCTCGCCTATCTGATGGCCGACCCCGAGCTCAGCCTGCAGAGCATGTTGATGGTGGCTGCCGTCATCGGTCGTGGGAAAATGGGCTCATATGTTGGATTGGTCGCTGTGTTCAGTGTTGTTGCAGGGCTCATCTTTGGTGCCTGGAACGACGGCACGGGCTTGGTCTCACTGCTGGTATGGTTCATGGCGTGGCTCGCGATAATCGCGAGCGTATACTTGGCAATTGTGCGCCGACGCAGGTCCGCAGTTAACTGATGTTCGTCCAGTGGAGGTTGTTATGTTGAGTGTGAAAATTCTTGGTTCCGGCTGTGCCAATTGCAAGAAGCTGGAGGCTGTGGCACGGGACGCGGCGGCCCGGCTTGGCATCGAGGCAGAGTTCGTGAAAGTCACCGATGTCGGGCAAATGCTGGCTTATGACTTCTTGTCTACTCCTGCGCTGGTGATCAATGAAAAGGTAGTCTGCAGCGGTAAAATCCCTTCGGCGTCGGATGTCCAGGGGTGGATGAGCGCCGTGCGCTGATATTTCTGAATGAAAAGTATGAGTGAAAGGAGACCTTGATGTTTGCATGGATTGAAGCCACGCCGGTGGCTCTGTGGGTGAGTCTGTCGCTGTGGGCCTATCCCGTGCTGCTCAGCATTCACATTATCGGGCTAGGCATCGTGGTCGGGATATTTCTGATTCGCGATCTGCGTCTGCTCGGCATGTATCAGGGGCTGCATCCTGCGGCGTTTCTGCCGCTCAGCAAATTCGCCTGGGTGGGTTTCATCATCAATGCCATTTCCGGCGTGCTGCTGTTTACCTCGCAGGCAACCGTGTTCGCGGAGAACATCGCGTTTCTGCTGAAGATATCGATGATCATCGTGGGCATGGTGCTGGCGGGAATCATTCAGTCGCGAATGCGGGTCGAGATCGCGTCGGGAGAAGAGGCTGTCATCAGTAGATCAACGAAGGTCGTCGCGCTGATCTCCTTGCTGACCTGGGCAGGTGCCATTATCGCCGGCCGTTTAGTCGCCTACATCTGACAGGGAGCCCTCATGCTGCAATCACTTATCCAATCAATCGTCGCAGTCGTCGCCGACAGTGCTCTCAATCAATGGATTGTCTCTGCTTACTGGCTCTGGCCAATACTGGAGATTTTTCATTTCTTCGGGTTGTCCCTGCTGCTCGGTGGACTGCTGCTGATCGACCTGCGCCTTGCCGGTCATTTCAGAATCCTCAATCCTGCTGCCACCCACAAGCTGCTGCCCATGGTGCTGATCGGCTTCGCGCTGAATCTCATCACAGGGATACTGTTCTTCTATGGTGACCCGGTGACGTATGCGAATAACACGGTGTTTCAGTTGAAGATGGTGTTGATCGTCCTGGCGGGGCTCAATGCATTGTTCTACTACTGGAAGTTGCATCCGCTCATGGACACTTGGGACGTGGATGCCGACTCGCCACCGATTGCAAAAGCAGTGGCTTATACCTCACTTGGGATATGGACGGTCGTGCTGTTGTGCGGACGTCTGATTCCGTTCATTGGTCAGTACAGCGGTTCGGGCAACTGAGTCAATGATCAATAGCCAATGATCAGCGGCGCGGCACGAATATCCGCGCAATCGTCTCGTCGTCGTGAAACATCAGGTGCTTGAGCGCGCCGCCGATGTGCAGCACCACCATCACCATCAAACCTGTCGCGGTCGTGGCATGCACGGCCAGCGCGGCGTTCGCCAGCGCGGTGCGTTCTGGCAGTAGCCACGCCATGAGGGGGCCTGACACCAGCATGATTGCGAGAGCGGTCAGCATCAGGAAGTGGGCAGCACGCGCCACAGCATGCGTGCGCTCGCTTTGACCGACAGTACGTGGGTGTTTGACTCGCAGGCGCCAGAGTATGCGCCCGGCCAGCAGCAGCCAGAGAGTCAGCCCCGTCACGATATGCAGAGAGCGGCGTGCATCCAGCTCTTCCGTTGGCACCCACAGGATGCTCTTGCCAATGAACCACAGGACAACGACAGCGAGTGCCGTTGCCCAGTGCAGAGCGATGGAGATCCAGCCGAAGGAGTTCGCGCTGTCGTAGAGGCTACTGCCTTTCGTCACGGCCTTGCGCCCACTTTCCTATTTGTACTTGGACGGGAAGAAGCGCACGGAAGCGCGCGCCGATTCCGCGTCGCAATCGAAGGCCGACAGCACATAGCCTTCGCGTGCAGGAATCCAGCGGGTGGTGTAGGACGCTGGTTCGCGCAGGAACATCGGGTCTTCTACAGTGAGAGTCACGTGCAGGTCTTCACCTTCCATCCAGTAACGCTCGGTCACTACCTTTTGCGAAGATGAGGGAATGCCGTTGTAGTCATCGAAGCCGGTGATATCGAACAAGAAATGCGTGGTGGTGACGAGCAGCGCACCATCCTCGTAACGCCCGACAGAGAAGCCCTGATTGCTGAAGTCGATTGACTTCGGTTCACGCCCATCCAGCCACACAGTGCGCAGCTGATCGTCCTTCTCGTAGCGGAACAGCACGCGGTCCGGCCACTGGGTCACCTGCATGTTGTAGGGGTCGTATTGCACCGCAGGAGATGACGCTGGCTGACAATCGTACTTCGGGGCAATGATTTCTTCGAACACCTGCTGATAGGCAATGGCGCGCTCGTTCAAGACCGGAAAGTTTTCGGCGGTCCAGGGCACGTCGACGCCATTGACAGGCCGTGCTCGTCCGCCGCCATCCCACAGGCCGGAGAGGTCGGGAATTGCCGCTCCATCCGTTTGCGCATTCACCTGCGAACTGTCGTGCCAAACCAGCAGCGACAAGACCGCTGCGCACAACACTTTTCCTTTACCAAACCCTTGTGATTTCATGCCCGCTCCTAACTCGATCAGTTCCGATAGAAATATTGTTTTTGTTATGTCATCAGCAATGCCGGGCTCA
This sequence comes from Gammaproteobacteria bacterium, assembly GCA_030645995.1. Classification (GTDB taxonomy): domain Bacteria; phylum Pseudomonadota; class Gammaproteobacteria; order Pseudomonadales; family Pseudohongiellaceae; genus UBA5078. The sequence continues at coordinate 4,436 of JAUSMU010000247.1, forward strand.
GCGCGGTGGTTGTACAGCCTCTTCAACGCGGCCGCCGGAGAGCACCGGGCTGCCGTCCTGACGCGTCATGCGCACGCAGCAAATGCCTGTTGAACCTTCGGCGCGCGACGGCTGACCGGTGACTTTCACGACCATGCCCATGGGCAGCGTTTCCGGCGTCCAGCCCGTACGCTGCAGGCTGACAGGGGCGCCAAGTTCGATCTGCCACTCGACATTCGCACCGGCCGCATCGGCAACATCCACAAACAGGAAGGCATGGGGATTCTTGAAGACAAACCGCTTGACCGTGCCTTCGATCTCGACGCGCTTGTCGGGATCATAGAACGGGCCGCTGGCGTGGTGGGCGAGAACGGGGGTCATCAGCAATGCGACCCCGGCAGTGGCAGCGGCAAGCGCCGCAGAGATCAAGCGTTTGGTGCTCATATTATTCTCCAGTTTTTATTTTAAAAGCTCGGGGCAGCATAGTAACTCTCTCTGACCCCGTCAACGAAGTCAGCAGTGGCTCGTCCGGCATCCACCCCGTTGGCTTATCTGCCCATCGTAACCGCAGGATTTATCGGTTGTAGCGGGACTGCCGCTGGCTCCAGGGTCAAGACGGGCAGTTGGTCCTGGCCAGAGTAAACTTTCTGTAGTCGGTTTTCATGGCAGTATCCGGGCTGGCGCCGTGAGTGTATTTATTGCGGATGAGCTCAACGCTTCCGGCGAAGGTTGCCGGATCGAAGCTGACGGCGGCAATTGCCGTTTTGAAAGATTCAGCGGTGGACTTGGAACCACTGAAACTGCCCACCAACGGCCCGGCAGGTGTGACCTCGACAGCGCCTGTGATGGCATAGTGAGCATCGTCTTCACCATCATTGAAAATTCCGGTGTAAGTGAAATGTGCTGGTGCGGTTTGGGTCACTGAGAATCGAACCAGACTCTTTCCGTCAGCAAGCCAGCATACTTGCCCGAGTTCGTCCGCTGCTGCGAACTGTAGCCAGATGGAACTTACAAGAAAGGTGATCAATGATGCGAACAGCCGGATACTTGTTTTCATTGAATTCTTCATCGGACTCTCCTCAATGCCTGGCCTTGATGGCTGGCTTAAGAATCAGTGTACCGGACAGCTGAGAGGTTCGAACTGACATTTCACAACGAAGAGCAGGTTTGGGCGTCGCTGTTTGAATTGAGATCGGAATGAAGGTAGGCCTGGGTGGCATTCTCGTCACCAATTTGCTGAGCGTTCGAGAGTTCTGCCCGTTGCATCGCGGCGGAAGGACGTTCGAAGCGGGCAAAGGTATTCATCAGTGCCTGGTCGAGATCGTACGGGTCCTGCATCAGTACCGATCTGCCATCCGCTCCCGCCTCTGCCGTCCAGTAGCCAATGATCAATTGCGGGCCGCCTGGCACCCTCACTTCCCGGGTCTCGTCACTCTCTTGCAATGACAGCAACAAGGCACGCTGTTCCGGGCTGGCCGAGGTCAGCAGCAGGTCTGCCAATTGAGCGGCATTCTCCACCCGGACACAGCCCGAGCTGACACTGCGTGAGCTCTTGGCGAACTGATCCTGGCTGGGGGTGTCGTGCAGGAAAATCGCGAAGGGGTTATCCAGTCGGAATACCACCTGCCCGAGCGGATTGGTCGGGCCCGGTGGCTGGCGCAGCATCACCCCCGTGGGATTGCTCCAGTCCAGCTGAGTCGGATCTATTGGCATGCCCTGCAGGTCGAGCACCTGAAGATTCTTCTCCTGCAGGTAATTGGGATTTCTGCGGATCTGCGGCAGCGCATCCTCTCTGACGATCGTCGGAGGCATGGTCCAGCTTGGGTTCAGCGTGATGCGATCGATCGAGGAGACCAATGTCGGCGTGGGGCGTGAAGGCCGCCCCGTCTGCACGCGGGACTCCCAGATTATCTCTTCCCCACGGTAGAGGCGCACGCTGGCTCCGGCGATGTTCACCAGCAGTAGATAGTCGTCGCGCTGCGCGTTGAGCCAGCGCAGGCGTTCAAGATTGATGCGGACCTGCAGCAGGCGCTGGGCTGGAGGCATGTTAAAAGCTGTCAGCGTGTGTGCGCCGACAATGCCGTCGGGCTCCAGGCCGTGGTCGCTCTGAAAGCGCCGCACGGCCTGCTGCAGCGCGGCATCGTAATGTGTGGGCAGCCGCGAATCTGCTGGCAGGTAGCCATCACTGAGCAGGCGCTGAAAATTCTGCGCCAGGCGGGTGTCCTGTGCACCAGCGCGAATCGTCAGGCCGGTCGCTATGCCCATGGGAGGCTGGGCATGTTTGTCCAGGCGCGCATAGCTCTGGCGCAGATCTCTGTAGAGATTCAGAGAGGGGCGTGCCTGTGAGAATGCGTTCGTGATGCTGGTGTCGCCAGCAAGTGCCAGCTCGACCAGTTCGGCGGAGGCATCTTCGACGAGCTCTTCCCTTGCATGCGCGTCGGCCTGCCATTGCGGTTCACGCAGTTGTTGTGGCAGACGGCCTCGACTCAGGTGCTCAAGCGCCATCAGGTAGTAGCTGCTGAGCCGCAGCTCTTGACACATGTCGGGCATCTGCGTTGCCTGCAGGGCGTACTCGTAATCCACCAGCCACAGTCCGTCGTCGCTCAATTGCCGCAATTCATTCTGCAGGCTCGGGAGCCGAGCGGTATCTTCTTGCCACAGTGGCGCATAGTTTCGGCGGATGTAAAGCTCGGTCAGCGCCGCTTCCATGGACGTCGAATGCAGGCTCGCCATGTCCGTGCAGTGCGTCACGGCAGTCTGCATCAGAATCTTCTGCAGCACGCTGGCGGGTAGGGCGATTTCGGAGGCAACCTGACCCTGTGCAGGCGCTGCGAACCACACGGCCGTAAAAAAAAATATTGTGCGCCTGCTGATCAACGGTTAACCTCCTCGACCATACCCCGACATAATCGAGGCTGGCTTCGCGGCAGGGTATCACAACCCCCACAGTTTCTTCGATTGCAGCAGTTCAGGAGCTCTTCGGCATGCTTTCCCGATTTTTCCGCACCAGCCTCTCGGCTGCCCTGTGCCTGAGCCTCATTGGTAGCAATTGGCACTCATTTGCCGATGAGCAGCCCTTGCTCGCGCAACTGGGCAAGGCCGCGCCCGATCTTGATGCGGCGGTGCTCGGCAGAGCGGTGGCGGCAATGGACTGTGCTGTGAAACATGGCTCCTCACCGGCTGCGCGTCTGGCTGTTATCGACTTCTCATTGCCGTCCTCCGAGCCGCGCCTGTGGATCTTCGATCTGCAGACCCACACGCTTCTTCTCAAGGATCTGGTCGCTCACGGCAAAGGCTCTGGCGACAACTTCGCCAAGGCCTTTTCCAATGTCGAGGGCAGCAATCAGTCCAGCATCGGCCTGTTCCGCACACAGGAAAGCTATGTTGGCCAGAACGGCTACTCACTGCGTCTGGACGGTCTGGAGGAGGGTGTCAACGATCAGGCCCGCAACCGCGCCATCGTCATTCACGCGGCAGACTATGTCGATGAGAGCTGGGTGGAGAACTACGGCAGGATCGGGCGCAGCGAAGGTTGCCCCGCGGTGCGCCCCGAGGTGGCCCGCATGGTGGTCGATCAGCTCAAAGGGGGCCAGTTCATGTTCTCTTACTACCCCGACGAGCATTGGCTTGCCACGTCCGAATTTCTGAACTGCCCGGCGGTCGACTCGCGTGAGCAACTGGCTGCTGCGGACTGAGCAGCAGCGCTGCCGCAACGGGTCAGTTGAGCCGTTTTGAAAACCGGCTGGACGCAATCAACAACCCCACCGCCGTAATCGCCAGCAGTGCCAGTGCGTCATATTGCAAACTGAAAATATCGGCATCGCGCAGAATGATGGCGCGCGCCATGCGCATGAAGTGCGTGGCCGGCAGCATCTCGGCAATGACTTGCGCGGGTCGTGGCATCGCCTCGAACGGAAACAGAAATCCTGACAACAGAATGGATGGCAGCAGCACAAACACTGTCATCTGCATCGCCTGTAGCTGGGATTTGGCGATGGTGGAGATCACCAGCCCCAGCGTCAGGCTGGCGAGGATAAACAGCATCGCCGCCATGGCCAGATAATCCAGACGTCCGCGCACGGGCACATCAAAAACAAGATTCCCGGCACCCAGGATGATGGCAATCTGCACGAAGCCCACCAGCACATAAGGCACAATCTTTCCCAGCATCAATTCAAAGGGCTGCACGGGCGTGGTAATGAGAAATTCGATGTTGCCCTGTTCGCGCTCCCGCACTATCGCGGCAGAGGTGAACAGCACCATGGTCATGGTCAGAATTATGCCCAGCAGTCCTGGCACGATGTTGACGACGGTGCGCTGTTCGGGATTGAAGTACTGCACTACCTCCAGTGTCGGGCTGCTGGGGACGAAGGCCTGATCCACGACTTCCTGCAAGGGCATGTTGCGCAGGCCGCGAATGCTGCTGGCCACCACCGTATCCGAGCCATCCACCAGCCATTGCCCGAGCGGTTCGGACAGCTCCGGGTTTTCCCCGGCAGCGCGGCGTCGCAACAACCTGCCATCCAGGTCCGAAGGCAGATACAACACGGCTTTCACTTCGCCACGGGTAATAGCTGCCTCTGCCTCGACCATACTGGAATACTGCGACGTGAACTGCACCACCTGGCTGGCCTCCGTCGCCAGGATCAATGCGCGGCTGTAAGATGACTGTTCCATATCGACTACGCCTGCTGGCAACTGCCGCGCGTCGGTATTGATGGCATAGCCAAAGAGCATGAGTTGAATCAGCGGGATCATCACGATCAAACCAAAGCTCATGCGGTCGCGTGACAACTGTCGTAATTCCTTGGTGACAATCGCCCAGATTCTATTCCACATGGGCAGACCCCACATGATGCACTCCGGTGCAGCTCACGAAGACATCCTCAAGACTCGCGCGCACGAACTCCAGCGAGCGACCGCCGACCCTGGCTTGCAGCCATGGCAGAGGATCTGTAATTTCCTGTTTCTTGTGGATCAGCACGCGCAATCTCGCACCGATCTGCGCGGCTGAGAGTACCAGCGGCTCTTTCCCCAGCGCTGCCTTCAGTTCGCGAAGATTGTCGCCTGCGACTTCGATAACCCAGGCATTCATGGCGTTCATCAACGCCTGTGGTGAACCGTCGGCGCGCTTGACGCCCAGATCCAGGATCGCCAGTTGATGACAGCGTTCAGCCTCGTCCATGTAATGCGTGGAGACCAGGATGGTGGTGCCGCCGTCACACAGATCAAACAGGCGTTCCCAGAATTCGCGACGATTTTCCGGGTCCACCGCCGAGGTGGGTTCGTCCAGGAACAGCAGCTCGGGCCTGTGCAGCGTCGCGGCAGCGAGCGCCAGCCTCTGCTTCTGCCCACCACTCATGGAACCGGCCATTTGTTTGCGCTGGTCGCTCAGCTCATACACGCTGATCAGTTCGTCGCGGCGCTGCTTTGCCTGCGCGCGCGGCACACCATAAATGCGCGCTACAAAATCGAGATTCTCCTGCACGCTGAGATTGTCATAGAGCGAAAATTTCTGCGTCATGTAACCGATGCGCAGGCGTAGTTTTTCTTCGCCACCGGGCAGCGTTTCGCCGAGCACCCGGGCTTGACCGCTGGTGGGTTTGAGCAGGCCGGTCAACATGCGGATGGAAGAAGATTTGCCGCTGCCATTGGGTCCGAGAAAACCATAGATGCTGCCGCGCGGAATCGCCAGATCCAGTGCATTCACCGCCAGTGTGTGGCCGAAGCGCAGCGTCAGTCCCTGTGCTTCGATTGCCGTTCCTGTGTGGTTGCCGGTCATGGCAGCGATACCTCGACGGTCATGCCGCTGGGCAGGTCCGCGTGATTGGCTGGTAAACTGATTTCCGTCAGGTACATCAGACGTGCCCGGTCGCGCTCATTCAGCGCGTAGTAGGGTGTGAAGGCAGGCTGTGGCCGGATATGCCGAATAGTGCCGAGAAATACCGGCATCTCCGCATCCGGCTGAATGCTGAGCTGCTGGCCCGTAGAGAGCCGATCACGCGCGTCCGCCGGCACATAGACCCGCACAAATGCCTCGGCATCGATCAGCAAACTGATCAGTTGCGTTCCTTGCGCCACACGGTCGCCCTGCTGCCACGGCAGGCTATCGACCACGGCATCGTGAGCGGAGTAGAGGCTCAAGTCCGCGAGGGCTTTTTCGTCGATGGCCAGTCGTGCCTGCGCAGCGGCGACGCGCGCCTCTACCTGCTGCAGTTGTTCGGAGCGCGTGCCGTTGGTGAGTTCGGTCAGCGTCTGTGTTGCCTGCTCCAGCGCTGAGCGTGCGAGGTCCCGTGCCGCCAGCGCCTGATCGCGGTCGGACTGTGTTGCCGCTCCGGCCTGCAGCAGTTGTTCTACGCGATCCAGGCGTTGCTGCGCTTCCAGCAACGCTGCATCCGCTCCTCGTATGGTCGCCTCGGCCAGCGCGAGTGATTCCCTGCGCGGCCCCTGAATCAGCTCCTGTTGCAGGGCCTGCACCTCAGCCAGTTCGGCGTGGCGTTGAGCGATGCGCGCCTGCACACTGGTGGTGTCCAGCGTCAGCAGCAGTTGTCCCGCTTTCACCGAGTCGCCCTCGCGTACCAGCACAGCAGTGATCAGTTCACTGGCCGGGGCGGTGAGAGTGTGGCGCTCTCGCTCCACGGTGCCGTACCAACCGGAGGCTTCCTCCTGACAGGCGGTCAGCATCAGCAGGGTTGCCAGCAGAGTCGTCACCAGCAGATATTTTGCTTTCATGAAGTGTGTTCCGTTTCAGTTTCCGATTCAGTATGCCGCAACAGGGCGCGTTGCAGGATATCGACGTTGTGGGTGACCAATCGGTCAATGTCCGCTTCCGACATGCTCAATCCGCTGCTCGTAATCAGCAGCGGTGGTGCCACCAGCGGGAATACCATCAGGCTGACAAAACTCAGTCTGGCCAGCTTCGGATCCAGTTCTTTGCGCATGTGGCCAGAGTCGACCAGGATGGTCTGTAGCCAGCCCATCGACACGGTGAGTATCTCCTCAAAGATTCCCTGTAGAATCCGGTACGACTCCGTCTGTGGATCATCGTGCAGGACGCGCTGAATCAATCGAGGCACTCCTGGGTTGGGGACCATGATGCGATAGTAGGTACGCATCAATGTTTCGAGACCGTCTTGAGCCCGGGCTGGTGCCTTGTCGGCCAACCGCGACAGAACGGGTTCGAGTGTCTCCCTCAACATCTGCTCAAACAGACCGGCCTTCGATCTAAAATAGTAACGAATCAATGCAGCGTCCACGCCCGCTTCGGTTGCCAGCGCGCGGGTAGACACAGCGTCGAAGGGGCGCTGGGCGAATTGATGGCGGGCTGCGGCGATCAGCAATTGCCTGGCATCCGACTCCCCTCGCGGCCTGCCTCTACCTGCAGTCGTGGGTGCTGTCATTGGTGCTGTCAAAGGGGGTTCCTGAAGTAATTCATCTGGTGATGAATATCCTAGGCTTTAACGGCGTGATTGAACACCGGAACAATTCCTCGATTCGGGTGTTAGTGGGGAATGGAGCTTCCTATCGGGCCAAGGTCGGTGTGGATTTTCGAGGGTTTACTCCGGCTTTCTGAACTTCAGCGTCATGCGGTCGCTCTCGCCGATGGCCAGGTATTTCTCCTTGTCCTGCTCACCCATGCGCAGCGTCGGGGGCAAGGTCCACACGCCTTCCGCGTAGTCTTTGGTGTCCAGCGGATTGGTGTTGATCTCGGAGGAGGCGACGAACTCGAAACCTGCATCGGTGGCGAGCTGGGTGACGTATTCCTCGGATACATAGCCCGTGGTTTGCATGAACTCCATGGTGCTGCCAGCGGGCGCCCGGTGCTCGGACACGCCGAGTATGCCACCCGGTTTGAGGGCGGTGTAGACTGAGCAGCCCCTCAGCATAGGCTGCGCGTGGGATGCGGCCGCTGCGCTGGGTCTGTGTGGTGATTGGCTGCTGGACGGCAAGGTAGAAGGTGCCTGGCGCAGTGGCAGGCGCCTCGCCGAGGTGGTTGCCGCCGAATTCTAGCGTTTCATCGCGAGTGCAGGCCGGGGATCAATACCGCCGTCGCTTTCCTGTAGGCGATGTAGTCTGGGTCCTGCCCCCATTTCTCCTCTGCGCGGGCCTCCAGCAGCGGGATACCGCTGATGCGGGCGATCAGGAAGATCACGAACACGGGCGACAGCAGTGTCAGATACTGCCAGCCCTCCAGGACCGGCGCGGCGACCAGAGCGACTCCCACCCACAGCACCATTTCGCCGAGATAATTCGGATGGCGCGACCATGCCCAGACGCCGGAGCTGATGAAGCGCTCGGCGTTGGCAGGATCGCCTCGAAAGGCGCCCTTCTGGCGATCTGCCACGACTTCCAGCGCGAAGCCCGCCAGCCACAGGGCGAGGCCAGCCCAGGCAAACCAGTCCAGCGCCACGGCGCGGCCGGAGGTGATCGCGGCCAGTGCTGCAGCCAGTGTCATCAGGACCCACAGGCCGCCGAGTGTCCAGGTGAAGAGAAAGCGCCAGAAGCGCGTCTTCATCTCGTTGAAACGACGATCCTGGCCGGTGCGCTTGACGCGCAGGAACAGGAAGGTGCCTAGACGCACCGCCCAGATCAGCACCATGGCGGACAGCAGCCATGAGCGGGGATCGTCGCCCGCACTGGTGCCTGTCAGCCAGATCGCCAGCAGCACCGTCGCGATGAAGGAAAGCGACCCGGTAAGGTCGAAGTAGTGTTCGGTTTGTCGTAAAAAGGACGGCACGAAGACCATCCAGTGCAAGACCATCCCCACCATGCCGCAGAGCACAAACAGTGGCACTAGCCCTGCACGCAGGCCGCCGTCACTGCCGGCCATGCCCACAAGGCTTGCGATCAGTATGCAGATGGCGATGCCGATGAGGCCGCGCTTGTATTCCTGGGGACGCGTGTCATTCATGGTGTTGATCCTTATTGTCCCGGAACCTCGTTCACGGGGATCATGACTTCATTTCTGCGCAAAAATGGTGGCATGAAGGGCGGGTTATAGGCGGCGCTGACCATGTCACCCACGGCCTTGACTCCAGCCTTTTCCAAGGCGGCCATCAGAATCGCCTGCTGCTTGCGCTGGTTCTCATCCGTCCACCTGCCGGAGTAACGATTGACCGCCATGAGCTGGCCGGGAATTTCCCGTATGGCGATGAGCGGATTGCTTGGTATGGGGACGTTGTCCAGCGTGAATTCTCCGGGTACGACAAAGGCAACCGACCATCCCGCAGCGGTTTGCTGTTGCTGCACGGGAGCGGTCATCGCAATCTTCTGGCTGACTTCTGCCTGACGCACCGGGGCGGTCATGGCGATTTTTGCCTGCACCGTGTTGCCGCCGGTGATGTAGTCGAAGAGTCTCCGGAAGCCGATGTTTGCTGCTTCATTGCGATCTGCCGTGGATTCGACAATGGTTTCTGCGACCAGATAGGAGTCGTACTGGCGATACTCGATGTCATCGACGGTGGCAACAACCTGGTATTTCGGTTCTTCAATGGCCATGGCGTGGGCTGCGAAAAGGAGCGTGGACAGGAACAGCGGTAGTATTTTTTTCATTTCGAATTTCACTCTGACAGATTCCCGCAGGCTATCGCAAGCAACATGCTTTTGTATGTATTGTTACGCTCGTTCATTGGCTTTGGATTTGAACGTCAACAGCGCCCATCAAATCTGGAAATAATATCCAGCAGTTATCGCGCAAGTCTCGGGTCGGGATTGAACGGCATCTGCTTTGCCTGAGATGCGATGCTCTGATACTCAGGGTGACCGATCTTGAGCAGGTAGTTCATCTCGCGAGGAACGATAGTGCTCGGGATGGCGAGCGCCATTTCGAGTGATGCAGACTTCAGCCATTCGTCTCCAAGGACTGCCGTTGACGTTGGGGCGAGCGGCTGCTGCCAGTCGGATGGGAGCTTGCATCCCGGTATCACAGCTATCAGGCTTTCGGGTATCTGCAGTTCGAAAACTGTGTAATACCGCAGCAACGAGGCGTCCTGCAAGTGCACCAGTATTTCCAGCAGCGCCAAAGATTCTGATGCGGAGGTGTAGACGCAGGGGGCGCCCTTGCTGTTCCAGCGCCCACCAGTAATCCTGGCGCCATCACCGTCAAAAGCCGTGGCAGCCCACTTGGTCTTGACCATGCGATAGACGCTGACAGTCTTCATGCGATGACGCCGTGCTCCAGCTGACTTATCAGATCCAGCACGGCCCTGGATTCGACTGACGTTCCCATCATCTGAGCAGGAGTTCGATTACCCAGCCCCGGCGCTGGCTTCTCCAGCCATTGCATGGCGGCGTGCCGGTCGCCTTCAAAAAGCCCAATGGCGGCGTCCATCACCTGCGTCAATCTGAAGAGGCGATCACTTTCATCGGTGTTGAAGTGGCCCGATTTCGCGCGTCGGCTCAGCGTCGCTGTTGGCAGCAGTGCGTATTGGGCTACCTGCTTTTTCTCCAGACCGCTGGCGGCCGCCAGTTTGTTATAGACGGAGAAACGGAAGCCCTTATGCAAAGCTTGGAACAGAAGCTCTCCTCCGGAGGGGATGTCAAGTGCCTTGTACAGGCTGACTGAATACAGCGCCTCTGGTTCTGCGACACTTTTTTTCGGCGCGCCGGTGATCATTGCGACGGATTTGGTTTTCGAAGAAGTCACTTTTTTTGGCCGGGACATAGCTATCACCTGATTAGCATTCTATGTATCAGATGATAGCCTTCGTTCTGGTTATGTTCAATCCTGATAGGTGGGTAGCGTGTGATGGTCAGGACGACGGTAAGAGAGTTACTGGGTAAGGCTTTTTCCAGCTTTCGCTAACGACTGCTGCATCTGCTGTGATACATCCTGCGCCTCAGATACGAGCTGGTCCCAATCATCAGGTGGGTGCCCTTTTTCCAGCATCTTGCGAAAGACACGATATGCGTCTCCGCTGCTTTCAAAGGCGCGCTTTGTGTCTTCGTCGTTTACCCAAGCGTAGACGATCACCTTGCTTGCAGCGTGGTAGCGAAAGAATAGTCTGAACTGCTGAAAGAACTTGGCCCGGAACCAGTGTTTGTGGTCATCTCCCAAGGTGCCGCCCTGTCGGTACTCCAGCCTGGCAGGGTCTTGGGGAATGGCATGGAACGCCAGCTTGGTAATCGCGGCCAGTCGCTTGCTGGCGTTCTTCTTGAGGTAGCCGGTCTGATCCTTCTGCTGCAACGATTCCACCTGCTGAATCAAAGCATCAAGCTGAGTCAGGAACAGCGGGTGCGCAAAAACCGTCCAGCCATTAATGACCAGCGGCGCAGCGTTGCTCATTGTCATTCATCATCTGCCGACAGGGCGATGTCGAGATCGACATTGATGCCTCCTACCAGCGACTCAAGTCGCTGCACGAGGCTTGCGTCCACGATTTGGAGGCGCTCCGGATGACTGGCGATATCACGAGCCAGGAAGTTGAGGAACTGATCAAGCACGGGGTCATCACCTTCCAATGTTTTCGCCCGCGTCAGCACTACCTCGCCGGTGGGGCGGATGCTGTAGTGGAGCTTGTCGCGCTTGCCCAGCCTGAGGGCGCGGCGCACAGTTTCCGGAACCGTGGTTTGATAGCGATCGGTTAGTGTGGATTCAACGTCGAGGCTTGTAGACATAACTTCTTCCTGC
>JAUSMU010000284.1 GCA_030645995.1 Gammaproteobacteria bacterium
AAGCCACCTACTCTATCCAGCTGAGCTACGGATGCGTGCGGCCGGGATTATATAGAACTCTTTCCGGGTGGTCACCCCATAAATCGGGTCAGTCCACCCTTGCCCCGCGCACATCCGCGCTGAACTGGCCAGCCGCTGGCAACGCGCCTGCCTGGAAGCCGATGGTGGAATCCAGCTCACCGCCCTGTCCGGGTGCGATCTGCGGGACGACGACGCTGCGGCTGACCAGCTGGCCGGCGACGATGGCGCGAAATTCCACGGTGACGTCGCTCACGGGCACGGGTGAGTTGTTCTGCACTCTTGCGACGAGGCGGCCGGCCTGATTGATGTAGGCCTGGGCGCTGACGTACTGCGTCGGGTTGTCGGCGATATCGAGGCGGACATAGGCGGCGCGGGATTGTTCGCCGATTGCGCCTTGTGCTCCCGCCGCCATGCCGAAGTATTCCTTGGCGGCGACGCGGTCGTTGTTCGCCAGCGACAAGGTGCCCAGCTCGTTCATGGCCAGTGCGGTCGGTAGCAGTTTGATGCTGGCCTGCAGGTCTTCGTTGGCGCGTGCCCTCTCGCCCTGTCTGGCGTAGGCGACACCACGGCCGAGGTAATAGTCGAAGTAATTCGGATCATGGCGAATCGCTTCATCGTAAGTGCCCACTGCTGCCTGATAGCGCCGCTGGTAGACCATGATGTCAGCCTGCAGGCCATGAAAACGGGCTTCATCGGGCACCATGGTCAAGGCGGTTTCAAGCTTGCGGGCGGCGTCTTCCAGCTTGTCTTCGGCGATTAGTGTTTCGGCTTCATCGAAGGCGTCGTAGGCGGGCTTGGACTCGCGCAGGAAGGCGATGGCTTCCTGATAAGGTGCCTCGCCCAGCTCGCCACCGGTGTGACCCTCGGCTCGCAGTTGCGCGACCAGTGCACGGTTGTTGTCGACGCGCTCCTGTGACGGCGGATGGCTTGCGAACAGACCATCGAGCCAGTTGCTCTGACTGCCTTCGGAGAGGCGGACGAACGTCTCCTGCAAACTGATGGCGGCGGCGGGGTCATAGCCAGCGTCGACCATATAACGAATACCGTAGGCATCGGATTCACGCTCGGCTTCGCGCCCGTAGCGTTGCGTGAGCAATTGCGCGCCGAGTTGAGCGCCACCGACAACGTAGTCGGCATAGTCAGACCCTTGCGCGGCGACGGCGCCAATCACCATCGCCCCTTG
>JAUSMU010000299.1 GCA_030645995.1 Gammaproteobacteria bacterium
GTAAATGAGTCAGGAGCGGGACGGCAAAAAGAAAAAACCGGCTAATGCCGGTTTTTTCATGTCTGCGAGAAAGGCATGCGAGGTTAACTATTCAACAAGCACCATGTTGTCCCGATGGATAATTTCCTCTTCGCCTGAATAACCAAGCAACTCCTCGATACGATCACTGCTGCAGCGCAACAAACGACCAATCTCCTTGCTGTCATAGTTGACCAGGCCACGAGCGACCTCCCGCCCCTCCTCATCCACACACGTCACTACTTCCCCACGATCAAAACTGCCCTTGGCAGAGATCACGCCCACAGGAAGCAGACTGCGGCCAGAGTTCTTCAAAACTTTCACTGCGCCAGCGTCAATCACGAGCTGCCCTTTCGCCTTCAGCTGTCCCGCGAGCCACTGCTTGCGAGCCGCCACCGGCTGCTTTTCAGGTAGCAGCAGAGTCCCGATCTCCTCACCTTGCGCCAGACGCACCAATACATTGGCTTCGCGACCATTGGCGATAATGGTACAGGCTCCGGAACGCGCCGCCAGCTTAGCAGCCGATACCTTGGTGATCATGCCACCACGGCCCACATTGTTGCTGGAGCCTGCCATAGCGGCCAGACTGGGATCTCCGGCCATGGCAGTACTGATCACCGGCGCATCAGGGTTCTGACGCGGGTCGGACTGATGCAAGCCCTTCTGGTCCGTCAGAATCACGAGAGCGTCGGCGTTGACCAGATTGGCCACTAGAGCACCCAACGTATCGTTATCGCCGAAACACAACTCTGCCGTCGCGACAGTGTCGTTCTCGTTGATGACTGGAATGACCCGCATGCTCACCAGCGTCGTAAGCGTGCTGCGAGCATTCAGGTAACGTGTTCGATTGGAGAGATCATCATGAGTGAGCAGTATCTGCGCCGTGTGTACGCCGTACTGCATGAAGCAGCTTTCATAGGTCTGAATAAGCCCCATCTGCCCGACCGCTGCTGCAGCCTGCTGCAAGTGGATTTCTTTCGGCCTCTTCTTCAATCCCAGCCTTGCAACACCCTCGGCAACCGCTCCGGAGGACACCAGCACTACCTGAATACCTTGACGCTGCAGAGTGACAAGCTGATTCACCCAGGCCGCTATGGCATCCTTATCAAGCCCCAGGCCGTTATTGGTGATCAGCGAACTACCGATCTTTACGACCCAACACCGTGTTTTAAGCAGATCTTTACGCATCGCGCTGCAAACTTCTCCAGATTATTGCAAAAGGCCAGCTGACTGACCGCTGTTCAGAAATCTTCCTCTTCCAGATCATCTTCCAGCATATCGTCATCATCCGTCTCCCCCCGGCCTGCACGAGTGCTCTCGATGCTCTTGCGAATCTCATATTCCATCTCGCGATCCAGCTCAGCCTGAAGCTCCTGGTAATCAGGGTCTTCCAGCAGGCGCTTGCGATGCTCCTCGACGGACACCATGATCGCCTGACATAAATCAGGGCAGCCTTCGCCGCTGATCGCAGTAATTTTGAAGACCCTGCCTTTCCAATCGAGCTCACGAACCAGCCGCGCCACCAACTCTTCACGCTCATCCTCAGGGATCAGGTCGAATTTATTCAGCACCAGCCAGCGATCCTTCTTCGCGAGTGTCGGACTGAATTTCTCCAACTCCTCAGCGATTTTGCGAGCATGGTGCACAGGATCTGAATCATCGAGCGGTGCTACGTCGAGAAGATGCAGGAGCAAACGGGTACGAGAGAGGTGTTTGAGGAAACGAAATCCCAGACCAGCCCCCTCAGAGGCCCCCTCAATGACGCCGGGGATATCGGCCATCACGAAACTACGCTCGGCACTAACGCGCACTACGCCCAGATTCGGCACCAGAGTGGTAAAGGGGTAATCGGCAACCTTGGGTTTGGCAGAGGATACTGCCCGAATGAGCGTGGATTTACCCGCGTTAGGCATACCCAGCAACCCGACATCCGCCAGCACCTTCAACTGCAGCTGCAACACACGAAACTCGCCGGGAGTGCCATTGGTGGTCTTGGTGGGCGTTCGATTGGTGCTGGACTTGAAGCGGGTGTTACCCAGGCCGTGAATGCCGCCTTTGGCGACCAGAACCACTTGCCCGTCCAAAGATATGTCAGCGATCAGCTCTTCGGTATCTGAATCCACCACGCTGGTACCAACAGGAACGCGCACGACCAAATCCTCACCACTGCGACCGGTACAGCCTTTGCCGCCGCCGCCCATTCCCGATTGCGCCCGGTACTGAGGTTGATAGCGGAAGTCCACCAGCGTATTGAGCGAACCGTCACCCATCAGGTAGACACTCCCTCCGTCACCGCCATCACCACCATTGGGACCACCCTTGGCGATGAATTTCTCCCTGCGAAAGCTCATGCAGCCATTGCCACCCTTGCCAGCTTCAACAGTTATCTCGGCTTCATCAACGAACTTCATGTCATACCTGCCAGATCAGAAAGCAGTGCGCCTTCTGCAAAATAATACACTCGAAATGGACCCGAAAGCCCATATAAAAAAGCCCCGTCAGATGACGAGGCTTTTTATGCTTCAGCTGGTCAACAATGATCGACGCACTGAAGAAAGAATCAGAACAACGCCTGATCAGGCAGGAACGATACTCACGAACTTCCTGCGCTCAGGGCCTTTCACTTCAAACTTAACTTTGCCGTGCACAGTTGCAAAAATCGTGTGATCTTTGCCCAGACCGACGTTGACGCCGGGATGGAAGTGCGTGCCGCGCTGACGCACAATGATGTTTCCGGCCAGAACACTCTCGCCACCGAATCTCTTGACACCAAGTCGCTTCGACTGGGAATCACGGCCGTTACTGGTACTACCACCTGCTTTTTTATGAGCCATTTGTCTACTCCTGCCAGCTTACGCCCGACGTTATGCTGAAATACCTGTGATCTTGACTTCAGTAAACCACTGTCTGTGACCCTGATGCTTCAGGTGGTGCTTACGACGACGGAATTTCAGGATCGTCACTTTCTTCGCACGGCCTTGAGAGACCACTTCTGCGGTGACTTTGCTGCCTTCCACGTAAGGGGCGCCAATCTTGACAGATTCGCCCTCGCCAACCATCAACACTTTGTCAAAACTGACTTGTTCACCAGTAGCGGCTTCCAGTTTCTCCAGTTTGAGGATTTCACCCTCTACAACTCGGTGTTGTTTGCCACCACTTTCAATTACCGCGTACATAAATAACTCCACATTGGGTATAGCTTTGAATTCTGCGAGCACCAGGCCAAATCGTCCACCCAGCGGTGCCTATAGGGGCGGGCATTTTACGGGAACATCCCAACAGAGGCAAGCCTGCATTAGACAAATTATCCACGTCCGCGTCGGCATTAATACGAGGCACTTGCGTAACACCATCGCCGTCACCTTGACAGCCTTGGACTTCGCCCCTAGCATGCAGGCACAATTTTGCGATGCCATCATTGAGAGTCATATTCCAACTGCAATCGCAGGCAGCAGGACCTTTCACGGTAGTCCCATGCATAAAGAAATCCGCGCGGTGGTCACGGCAGACTTTGAGGCTGTTAACCGCTTTGTTGTCGACCAACTGCATTCAAACGTGCCCCTTGTCGAAAGCATCGGTCATTACATTGTCGATGCCGGCGGCAAACGCATGCGCCCGATACTCGTTCTATTGAGCGCGAAATGCTGTGGCTACCAGGGCGATGCACACATCAGCCTGGCATCGGTCATCGAGTTCATTCACACCGCCACCCTGCTGCACGATGATGTCGTCGACATGTCGGCCATGCGCCGCGGGCGTCCAACCGCCAATCAGCAGTGGAGCAATCCATCCAGCGTTCTGGTGGGCGACTTCATTTACTCGCGGGCTTTCCAGATCCTGGT
>JAUSMU010000308.1 GCA_030645995.1 Gammaproteobacteria bacterium
GGTCGTGCAGGGCACAGAGGCTCCGGCCGCGATAGTGCGTGCCATCGCCAACGCCAACCGACGGCGCGAGGAGTTGGGTCTGGATGTACTGATTGTCGGCCGTGGCGGTGGTTCGCTGGAAGATTTGCAGGCGTTCAACGAAGAGAGTGTGGCGCGGGCGATTCACGACAGTGCCCTGCCGGTGGTGAGCGCGGTCGGCCATGAGACCGATTTCACGATTGCCGATTTCGTCGCCGATCTGCGTGCCCCTACCCCTTCGGCAGCTGCCGAACTGCTGAGCCCCGACCGTCAGGAATATCTGCAGGTGCTGGCAGGCTACGAACAGATCTTCAGCAAACTGATTCGCGAGCGGCTGCGTCAGAGCACCCAGCAGCTAGTGTGGCTGATCCGTCAGCTCAAGCATCCGGGCCGCCGTCTGCAGGAGCATGCCCAGACACTCGACATTCTGGAGGGCCGCCTGTTGCGCGCAACCCGCCACCGCATCAGCGCCGCCGCGCTGCGCCTGCAGCAACTGCAACACCGCCTGCTGTTGGAGTCGCCACACCATGTCATTCAGCAGCACAGCCTGCGGCAGACTGCCCTCTTGCACCGTTTGCAACAGGGCCTGCGGCAGACCCTGCGGGGCAAACAAGCCCAACTCGCGCTGTTGGCCCGCAGCCTCGACAGCGTCAGCCCGCTGAGCACCCTGCACCGGGGTTACAGCATCACCTTCGACGCGCAGGGACAGGTGTTGCGCGATACCAAGACCTTGCAGATCGGCGCGACTATCAGCACACGATTGAACGATGGGACGTTGCGCAGTACCGTCACGGAGCTGCTTGTCAGCAAGAACCAGACTGATAAATAAAGGAGAAGATATAGTGTTGATGCGTGGATGCCTCTCTTTCATGACTGCCATGACCGTCATGACCCTGTTGCTGTTGAGCAGCAAGACCCTCGCCGTGCCCGTCAACAGCCTGCCCACCGAGGCACTGGTGCCGGGCGGCGTCGCGGTGCTGGTAACCGGCACTCAGGCCTCGGCGGCCGAATTCCGCGACGAGCGCGTAATGCTGGCCGAGTATCAGGGCGCGCAATATGCCATCGTCGGCATCCCTCTCGATGCAAGGCTGGGCAACCACGAAGTCAATCTGAAGACGGCGGATGGCAGTACCACGGCACTGAGCTTCAGCATTACCGACAAGCAATATGTGGAGCAGCGCCTGACCATCACCAACGAGCGGCAAGTGAATCCAAACACCGAAGACATGGTCCGCATCAACCGCGAGAGCGCCGAAATGAACCAGGCCTTCGCGAGCTGGGATGACACGCTGGAGCCGGTCATGCAGATGCGGGCACCCACCGAAGGCCCGCGCAGCAGCTCCTTCGGCCTGCGCCGTTTCTTCAACGACCAGCCCCGCGCGCCCCATTCCGGCATGGACATCGCCGCACCCGAAGGCACGCCCATCTACGCCCCGGCCCCCGGCGTGATCCGCGCCACCGGCAACTATTTCTTCAACGGCAACACCATCATCCTGGACCACGGTCATGGCCTGATCACGCTCTACTGCCACATGAACACCATCGACGTCACCCCCGGCACGCGTGTCGAAGCAGGCGAGCAGATAGGCAAAGTTGGACAGACCGGCCGTGTCACCGGCCCGCACCTGCACTGGAGCATCAATTTGAATAACGTTCGTGTCGACCCGGCACTGTTCATAGCGGAGTGACGTGATTTAAAGCGAACTGATCAAATATTACCCCGTAATTGCCCGCCATTTTCCTACTAATCCGCCCGTGACTTGGGTAAATTCCCTGCAGTGCCCCACTCCTTTCAACTGCAGGGAAGTTACGACGTGCCAAGCGCAGCCTTGTACACGTGACAACAAGGATTCACACATGCCCGGATTGGAACTGTTTTTCAAATTGCTGGTGGCACATGCCGTAGCAGACTTCGTCTTGCAACCCGAGGCCATGGGCCGTGGCAAGAACCGCCACAGCGATATCCACGACCAGATGTCGACCACCTTCCCGAAATGGTATTACTGGCTGACCGCGCACGCTCTGTTGCATGGCGGCTTCGTCTATCTCATCACCAACAGCCTGCTGCTGGGCGTCATCGAAACTGTCGCCCACTGCTGTATCGATTTCGCCAAGTGCGAAGGTCTGATTGGTTTCCATCAGGATCAGGCCCTGCATGTCGGGCTGAAGGTTGGTTACGCCCTGGCCCTGTAGCTATCGCGTTGGAAAGGCGGGCAATATCTTTTATAGTAGCCGCCCAAACCCACCACAAAACCGATAGCCAACAGGTCAGTGTCCAATGAGCAAGCGCGACGAACAAAAGAAGATCCGGGAACAGAAGCAGCGTGACGCCGAACAGCGCACCGCGCGGCAGAAGCTGCTGGCGAAGATTGCCATGTTCGTGCTGGGGCCATTGGTGGTG
>JAUSMU010000319.1 GCA_030645995.1 Gammaproteobacteria bacterium
CGACTGGTATAACGGCTTTGCGGGCCTGCTGGATACGGATGCCGTATATTCCAGCTCAGCCACAGTCGGTGGTGATGGCGACCACGATGGGGAGTGGGATAGCGACGACGATCGCGACGGATTCTACGGCGATGATGAGGCCGACAATTCTGCGGACCGGGATTGGAATGATGATGACTGGGACCGTGAAGGCAACGACGACGATGACGAAAATGACAACGAAAATGACAACGATTAAATTCCTGAAACAGGTGAATCCGAATGCGCGCAGGTGCTTCTTAGCCTGCCGCGTTGGTTCGGCCACTTCATAACCAACGGCATGGCCACAATCGTGGCATGCCGTTGCTGCCGCCAATCAGCAAATGAACTTCTTCTCAGCCCTGGAAAATTTGATGGACTACAACAAATCTATCCATTATGACGCCGCCGTCATTCACGTTCAAAAGGCGCTTTAATAGGCAGGTCAGGCGCTAGAGCTCAGGCCAGCTAATCCGGCTTCAACAATCACCCGTCTCCCAATGAATTGAGCGCTATTGAAATGCCACGAATTCGGTGGGATACTCCATCGCTATCTTAAAATTTCGCGCATGCACGCTAATCAACCCATAAGAATGTTGAGGTAACTGATGTCTAGAGTTTCGATTCTGGTATCAATTTTTGCTTTTGCATATACGGCAGATGTTATCGCACAAATCGAACCTAAAATGGTCCCTATACCTGAAGGTTGTGCTGAGGTGGGCACGTTGCTGATGGATCCGCAGTCAAGTCCATTGCGAGAGGTATGTTTAGGTCATTTTCTGATTAGTCAGTACGAAATCACGTTCCTGGAATACGATATATTCACTAACGAAACTGCACGAGCCGCTCGAAACGATGTTGGGTTTGGAAGAGACAATAGACCCGTGATTGACGTCAACTGGTTTGATGCGGTTGCCTATGCGGAATGGCTTAGTGACAAAACCGGAAAACGATATCGCCTGCCCACGGACGCGGAATGGGAATACGTTGCAAAGCTAAATACTGAATTTGGATTTAATTACAGCTGGGGCACGGAGTATGAACACGCCAGGGCAAATTGTCGGAACTGTGGAAGCGAATGGGACGCGCGAATGACAGCGCCTGTAGGTAGTTTTGAACCAAGTTTACTCGGTGTTTACGATATGCACGGCAATGTATGGGAATGGACTTCTGATTGTTACTTCGAGGATGATCCAAAGGATGAAAGTGGAATTCATTGTCAGATTGGCGTCGTGAGAGGTGGTTCTTGGGACGTGGGTGCTGACGACCTTGTATTCTGGAAACGAACGCAACAGAATTCCAAAAGGCCCACTCAGGATATTGGCTTTAGATTAGTGATGGACCCATAAAGTGGGGGAATAATTAGGTTTTAAAAATTAGGATGTCCGACAAAAACAATAACGAGGAGTCCAGTATGTTTAAAATGCTTTTCCTGGTGGCGGTCCGCAGGCTGATGAAAGAGCGGGTCTATGTGGTAGTAAACATCCTCAGCCTGGCTCTTGGTATCGGGAGCTTTCTAATACTCGCTTTGTACTTGAGGAGTGAGCTCACCTTTGACCAGCATTTCACTAATCACGATGAAATTTACCGAATATCCGCACATTTTACACAGAACAATGGTGTTGCTGCCGATTTCGCAGTCTCTCAAGAAGGGATTGGGCCGCTGCTGGTTCAGGACTTTCCCCAGCTTGGCACCTATGTTCGGTTCAGGAACTCGTCCCAGAATGTGCTGAGTTATGAAGACAGGCAGTTCAGTTGGGATGATATCTTCCTCGTGGATGAAAATGTTTTTGACGTATTTGACCACGAGATTCTGGCCGGAGACGTGGAGACGGCCCTTGACGATATAAATTCAATCGCTATTAGCGAATCATTCGCGCGTAGCTATTTCGGCGATGAGGATCCCATCGGGAAAACCCTGCAAAGCGACAGTAACTCTTATCGGGTTACGCTAATGTTCGCCGATTTGCCAGAAAACACTCACCTGAAATACAGCGCTCTATATCCCTATCGGGCACTATCGAAATTTGTTCCCGATTACGAGGACAACTATATTCGGGGCCTGACGGGAGTGAGTATCTTTACCTATCTCAAGGTAGATCCTGCTTTCGATCCCGCTTCCTTCGATCGCATCGTCACAGAGTTCGTCGGCAAATATATGCAAGAAAGCCTCGCGCGAATGGGTGGGACTTTTAGAGCGAGGGTTACTCCGCTTGATGAAATCCACTTTGGTCCTTCCTATCCAGGCGATCGCCCCAACGGAAATATTTTCTATGTCTATGCGTTTGCTGCGGTGGCCCTTTTTATTCTGCTGATTGCTTGCATCAACTATATGAATCTTGCTACGGCCAGGGCGACGAAGCGCTCCAAGGAAGTTGGCATGAGGAAGGTGGTTGGGGCTAGTCGCAATCAGCTAATAGGTCAATTTTTGGGTGAATCGCTAGTATTTACCATAATCGCGCTACTACTGGGCATTCTCTTAGCGGTGCTAGCGCTTAACTTCTCGCCTATCGCAACGTTGATGGGCAAGGAGGCTCTGTTATCTAGTATAGCGAGCCCGACCGTATTTGCCGGACTTGTTTTGCTCGCATTCGTGGTGACAATTTTGTCCGGTCTATACCCCGCGTTCTATCTGTCTGCAATCTCTCCCAAGGCGGCGCTCACCAAAGTGCAAAATAGCAATCGTCGCGGCATGTCAGTTCGGCAATTGCTTGTGTTTGCACAATTGACCATCTCCATCGGTGTAATTACCTGTACCTTATTGATGTCGCAACAGATGCGCTTTGTTGCAGGCAAACCGCTCGGCTTCAATAAAGAAAATCAGGTTTGGATTGACCTTCGCGGCATAGATGTCATTGAAGATATTCCCGTACTGCGCAATGAGCTTATTGCCGAACCCAATATCATCAACGTAACCGACACAGCAATGGTCCCTGGATTCGGCAACGGGATTAATGTGGTTCCAATTGAAAATAATGAAGGTGTGATCGGTCAGGAGCAGGTGGATCGCATCGTCGTGGGCGCAAATTACTTTGAAACGTTGGGCATTGAAATCGTGGAGGGCCGCGGGTTTTCACTTGAGAGGGACGTGGATTCCAATAGCGTGATGATGGTGAATGAGGCAATGGTGCGAAAAATGGGTTGGGACGACCCGATCGGAAAGAAGATAGGCAATTCGCCCAACTTTCAGGGTACGGTAATTGGCGTGACGAGTGATTTTCACTATACGCCGCTAAACAATGAGATCGGACCACTATTAATTCAACTAGTCAGTAACGATTTTTCAAGCGTAGCACCCCAAACTCGTGCACTGCAGCGCAGATCACTTATAGTCAATATTACCGGAGACGACGTGCCGGAAACACTTGAGATAATTGAAGAGAAGATCAGACAATTCGACCCGGCGCATATATTTTCTCCCAGTTTTCTCGATGAGCGCTTGAATGAATTGTATCGCTCTGAAATCAACCTGATGGAACTGACTGAAATATTTGCGGGCATCTGTATCTTTATTTCGGCGATGGGGCTGTTTGGCCTGGCCGCATTCAATACACAGCAGCGTAATCGGGAAATCGGTGTGCGCAAGATACTGGGTGCTTCCAGTGGGCAGATCATAGTGCTGCTGTGCAGAAGTGTCGTAGTAATGATCGCGATTGCAGCGATACCGGCGACCTTATTCAGCTATTTAGCGATGGATAGCTGGCTGGAGCGTTTTGCGTATCGGTTTGAACCCAATATTTTACAAGCATTCTTCCCCTATGCGATTGCAGTTCTCGCAGTTGCCTGTGTCGCCTTAGCTACAGTGGTTGTGCAATCTCTGAAAACCGCGCAGGCAAATCCCATTGATGCACTCCGCTACGAGTAGCCAGAAAGTTTGTTGTACAGAAGAGCATATAAATCACCATAAAAAACACGCCAAGGACTACAGCATGATCATTAGGACAGAAGGCCTCTCTAAACTTTTCCGCACCGACGAGGTGGAGACTACCGCACTGGACTCCATCAATCTCACCATCGAGAAGGGGGAGTTCACCTCCATCATGGGCCCATCCGGTTGTGGCAAATCCACACTGTTGAACATCCTGGGCCTGATCGACAATCCTGATAGCGGCAAATACTGGTTTCTCGGTGAAGAAGTCTCTTCCTACTCCGAGCGCCAGCGCGCG
>JAUSMU010000326.1 GCA_030645995.1 Gammaproteobacteria bacterium
GTCGGCGATGATCTCCAGCGGCGCAGCCGATATGCCAAGGTTGCCACTGACATACGAGATCGTATAGTTCGTCGAGCTTTGTCCAGACGGCATGATCGTGTAGTTGCCAACGTCGACCGCGCCTTGCGAGGTGCCGCCGTAAGTCAGCGTGCCACTCAGGTTGGCCGCCGTGTCGGCGCCCTGAAAGCCACTGTAGCTGACGCCATTGCCACCACTCCAGGCCTGCCCGTCGTAAACCTTGGAAGCCGGGTTGGCGACGATGCCTAGCAGTCCGGCCGGGACCACGGCGAGCGTCCCGTTGGTATAGCTGATGGTGTAGTTGGTGGGATTGAAGGACCCGCCCGCAGCGGCGCTCGGGACAATCGCGTAAGGACTGCCGGCCACGTCGGCGATGGCGGCTGCGCCCGCGCTGGTCAGCGTGACAGTGCCAATGGTCTCGGCGTTCTTCAGGCCAGTGCTGGTGAACTCGGTGCCGGTGAAGGTTTGCTCAACGCCGAAGGACTTGCTGGTGCTGTTGGCGACGATCCCCAGCGCGGCAGCGGTAATGCCGAGATTGCCGTTGATGTAGGAGAGTGTGTAGTTCGTGGCGCTCTGTCCGGACGGCACGATCGTGTAGTTGCCAACATTGATTGCGCCCTGTGAGGTGCCGCCGTAGACCAACGTGCCAATCAGGTCTGCCGCCGTGTCAGTACCCTGGAAGCCGCTGTAGGTCACGCCGTTGCCGCCGCTCCAGGCCAGTCCGTCGTAAACCTTGGCGGCGGAGTTTGCCACCACGCCCAGCAGACCCACCGGGATGACGCCGAGATTCCCGTCGACGTAGCTGATGCTGTAGTTGGCGGCGTTGAAGGTGCCGCCACTGGCAGCGCTGGCGACGATCGCATACGGGCTGCCAACCACGTCGGCGGTGGCCGCTGTCCCCGCGCTGGTCAGCGTGACGGCGCCAATAGACTCGGCGTTCTTCAGGCCGGTGCTGCTGAACTCGGTGCCGACGAAGGCCAGTGTGCTGCCATAATTCTTGCTCAGGCTGTTCGCGACAATCCCCAGCGGGGCGCGGGTGATACCAAGGCTACCGTTGACGTAGGTGATCGTGTAATTGGGCGAACTCAGTCCTGAGGGCCTCAGGCTGTAGTTGCCCGCGTTGATCGCTCCCTGGGAGTTGCCGCCGTAGGTCAGGGTGCCGCTCAGGCTGGCGGCGGTGTCGGTACCGCGCAAGCCGGTGTATGTGACGCCATTGCCACCGCTCCAGGCCAGTCCGTTATAGCCTTTGACCGCAGCGTTTGCCGCAATACCGAGTGCTGCGGGGGTGACGCCCAGGCTGCCGTTGACGTAACTGATCGTGTAGTTGGCTGGGTTGAAGGTGCCGCCGCTGGCAGTGCTTGCCACAATGGCGTATGGCCCCCCTGCTACACCGGCGCTCGCCAGTGCACCGACACTCGACAGGCTGACACTGCCAATGGTCTGAGCGTTCTTCAGACCGGTGCTGCTGAACTCACTGCCGGTGAATAGCCGCGTAGTTCCGTAAGTCTTGCTGCTGCTGTTCGCGACAATGCCGAGCGGCGCACGGGTGACGCCGAGACTGCCGTTGACGTAGCTGATCGTGTAATTCGAGGAGCTCAGGCCCGACGGCGCAATGATGTAGTTGCCGGCATTGGCGGCGCCCTGGGCGCTGCCTCCGTAGGTGAGCGTGCCGGTCAGGCTTGCAGCGGTGTCGCCGCCGCGCAGGCCGGTGTAGATAACGCCGTTGCCGCCGCTCCAAGCCAGGCCGTCGTAAACTTTGACTGCGGCACGCGCCGCGATGCCCAGTGCGGCTGGCGTAACACCCAGGCTGCCATTGACGTAGGTGATCGTGTAGTTGGCCGCAGTGAAGCTGCCGCCAGTGGCAGCGCTCGGCACAATGGCGTAGGGGCCACCCGCAACACCGGCTGTGGCGGCGACACCAGCGCTGGTCAGCGTGACACTGCCGATCGTTTCCAAATTCTTCAGGCCAGTACTGGTGAACGCGGTTCCTGCGAGCACTGGAGTGCTGCCATAGATCTTGCTGCTGCTGTTCGCGACTATGCCCAGCGGTGCGCGAGTGACGCTGAGGCTGCCGTTGACATAGGTAATCGTGTAGTTCGTCGAGCTCTGCCCGGACGGGATGATCGTGTAGCTGCCTGCATTGATCGCGCCCTGGGAAGTACCGCCGTAGCTGAGTGTGCCGGTCAGGTCTGCAGCGGTATCCCCGCCGAGGAACCCGGTGTAGGTCACGCCGTTGCCGCCGCTCCAGGCCAGACCGTCGTATACCTTGACCGCAGAATTCGCGGCAATGCCCAGCAAGCCCGCCCGAATCACGCCGAGACTGCCATCGACATAAGTGATCGTATAGTTGGCTGGATTGAAGGAGCCGCCCGAGGCAGCGCTGGCGACGATGGCATAAGGGCTGTCCTCGACGGTCGCGGTGCTGCTTGCCCCGAGGCTCGTCAGGTTCACGCTGCCGATGGTCTCGGCGTTCTGCAGGCCGGTGCTGCTGAACTCGGTGCCGTTGAAGAGCAGCTCAGTGCCATAAGTCTTGCTGCTGCTGTTCGCGGCGATCCCCAGCGTTGCGGGGGTGATGCCCAGGCTGCCGTTGACGTAGGTGATCGTGTAGTTCGCGGACGTCTGCCCTGAGGGCGCGATGCTGTAGTTGCCGGCGTTGATGGCGCCCTGGGAGGTGCCGCCATAGACCAGTGTGCCGGTCAGGCTGGTGGCCGTGTCCGTGCCCTGGAAACCGTTGTAGCTGACGCCGTTGCCACCGCTCCAGGCCAGTCCGTCGTATACCTTGGCCGCCGCATTCGCGGTGATTCCCAGTTCTGCCGCCGTGATGCCGAGACTGCCATCGACATAATCAATCGTGTAGTTGGCCGGGTTGAAAGTGCCACCTGTAGCTGCGCTTGCCACGATCGCGTAAGGACTGCCAGCCACTCCGGCATTCGCCGCCGTGCCGGTGCTCGTTAGGCTGACGCTGCCGATGGTCTCGGCGTTCTTCAGGCCGGTACTGGTGAACTCGTCTCCGACGAACACCGGTGTACTGCCGTAGGTCTTGCTGCTGCTGTCTGCGGCGATGCCCAGCGGCGCACGGGTGATGCCCAGGCTGCCGTTGACATAGGTGATCGTGTAGTTTGTGGAGGTCTGGCCCGAGGGCGCGATGCTGTAAGTGCCCGCATTGGTCGCGCCCTGCGCGTTGCCGCC
>JAUSMU010000358.1 GCA_030645995.1 Gammaproteobacteria bacterium
GGCTCAGCGTGAAGCGGCCAAACAGCGTTCAGTGGCTACGCAGTAAGCTCTGACGGGGAGCACCGGAGGTTGGGTCTGGTGCTCCCAAACAAACGAAGGGGACGAAGAGTTATATCTTCGTCCCCTTTTTCTTTGTCTGCGTTTATTGTTGCAGCGAGTAATGACAGAGAGGCTACTACAGCGGGCGGATCTGCACATTGCGGAAACGGACGGTACCGCGCGCCCACTGCAGTGCAATGGGGCCACTGGCGAATTGGGTATCCTCTACGTGGGCTGTCATCACCCCATTGAGCGTTACCATCAGATGCGAACCATCCACCGTGATTTCGTAGGTGTTCCACTTACCCCCTGCCTTGGGAAATGGCTCGGCGACAGGACCGATGTGTACGATGCCGCCGGTCCCAAAGGTCAGGTCTGGTCGCTGATCGAAGATGTTCGCTTCATAGCAGGTGCGGTCGGTGATGGTGGCGACATCCTGGCAGCGCATATAGATGCCGCTATTGGCATCATCACTCACCCAGAATTCCACACGCAGCTCGAAGTCACCGTATGATTCCTTGGTCACCAGAAAAGCGGCGCCGGGCCCCTCGGTAGCTTGAATCGTGCCGTCAGTGGCGCTCCAGTTGGCCGCGCCGACGACATTGAAGTTATCCAGACCGTTGGCGCCATCGATAAGTGTGGTCCAGCCGTCTTCCGCAGCCTGCGTGGCAGCGCCGGCGAGGCCGCCAAACAACAGCCCCAGTGAGAGAAGTGCAGATTTTTTCATGTTGTGTACTCCAGTGGTTGAAAACAAGTGATCTCTTTATGAGGAGGTCACTGGGGTAAGATCAATGACAGGAATTGAGTGCTTATCCTTCTGACGACGCGTAATTTCTTCCATCGGATGACGGCAGGTGCCGGCCAGTTTGACCAGCTTGATCTCGCATACATCACAGCGCACACATTCCTTGAAGTCTATTTTCTCGCGCCGTATGGCGCCCGTTGGACAGCTCTGTTCGCAGACCTTGCACAATGTGCACTGTGGCACGCGCTTGATGCGTAGAGGGCTAAGGAGTGAGATCACGCCCAGCGCTGCCCCCAGCGGGCAGACATAGCGGCAGTAGAAGCGTTCCACGACGACACAGCCAGCCAGGATCGGCAGCAGGATTACCCACAGCAGTACCGAGGGGCTGAAGAAGAACACCGTGTTGAACGGTTCGAAGTACTGGAATATGCTGATATTCGGATTGGTCAGTGCCAGCGTCAGAATCAGCGCTAGGATTCCATACTTGATGTACAGGGCGTTGTCATGGATTTTCTGTGGGACTTTGATGCGCCAGCGTTTGGGCGAGAAGCGCGCGATGAAATCCTGCAGAGCTCCGAAAGGGCATAACGATGAGCAGAACACCCGGCCCCAGATGAGCGTGGTGACCACGGTAAAGGTCACGATCATCAGCGTTGGCAGGCTGCTGGTGAAGACTTCAGGCCCCTGTTTGAGCAGGCTGGTGATATGGGACACCGACAGGAATCCTGCCTTGTAGAAGCCAAGATAGAACAGCGTCATGGTCAGCGCGGCCCAGCGCACCGGGCTGCTCTTGCGCAGGAACGCGGCCATCACGAGCGTAAACAGCACCAGCAACAGAACGACATCCACCCAGGGCGTGACGCCCCAGGGCGGTGCCACTCGCAAGCGCTCGAAGAATCCGGCATTGGCCAGTTGCGCTTCCAGCAACTGTTCCTGCGAGAGTATCGGTTCGTTCTTTGCCAGCGACAGACCCACGCCGTTGAGGCTGAATTCAACCGTGGCATCGCCGCCTCCGCCTGGAACATGGTAGATCAGAGTGAACGGCTGGGTAATATCGAAATCCGGGTGCATCGCAATCGCCACGGCATAATTGGCGTGTCCGGCGATGGCCCCTTCCTGCGCAGGTCCGGCGTTGCTGAAGCGGTTGCCAGCCACGCGACGGGTGATCTCGCCCTGTCTTACTGACATCGGGAACTGGCGATAGGAGACGCCTGCGCCGGGCCCGGTCGGCGCGATCAGCATCAACTCACCACCTCCCGCACGAAATGCCGCATCCGATTCCACAGCGTTGTAGGCGGCTTCGCCAATGAAGAATTGTCCCAGTGCCGGTTTGCCGATATAGGTAAAGGCCAACTGTAACTCGCTACCCTCGGCATTGCGGGTATTCATCACACTG
>JAUSMU010000360.1 GCA_030645995.1 Gammaproteobacteria bacterium
GCGCTGAGATCGGCGTAAAAGTGCGGCGTCGACATGTCCATCCAGGCCCCCACGGTGCTTTCCTGATACGCCAGGGACTGGGTCAGCGGACGTGCCAGCTGGCCGGGCAGTACCGTCAGCAGTGCCGCGCGGCGCTCACCAAGCTGCAGGCGCAACAACGACGCCACGCTGCGATAGCCTAGCTGCATGAAGATTGCGGCGTTCTGTTCCAGCGTCAGCAGATCGAGAATGCGCGCGGCCGGCCAGGTCTCCATCTCATCCAGCACCGGGGCCAGAATACGCACGGGCACCTCCTGCAGATACTGCGCCGCCTGTTCGACCTCCAGAGCCTGCAACACCTGCGCGGCGGCCTGTGGTTTGCTACCGAGAAAGTCCAGACTCAGAGAGCTAGAGTGCTTCATCCGTCGGCTCCCGTGTGATCACGCTGAAGGACTGTTGCATGCACAGGCTGGCGGGAATTATCCGCCGCCCTTCCGGGGTTTCCAGCACCAGCCCCGTGGCGGTGAATTCCAATACGCGTCCGCGATCTCCGCCGATGTCCACCAGCAGCCCGGGCCGCACTATCTGGCGCAGATGCCGCGTGGCGATCAGGTTTTCCACCAGCGGCCTCGCCCCCAGCCCGAAGGCCAGCGAGAAACCGGCCAGCAGCGTGCCGAAGACAATGGCGAACAGGATGATCAGGAAGCTGACGTCTACCCCCACCTGCCCGAGGCCAATCACCACACCGATAGACAGGAAAGTGGACTGGGCGATCTGCCCGAACAGGGCCGCCTGGGCGATGTCGGCGGCGGCCGAGGCATGGCTCACCAGATGCCGCGCCACAGTGCCGAGAATGTAGGCGACGATGATGATCAGCCCGCCCGACACCAGCGACGGCAGGTACACCACCAGCCGGTCCAGCCATGCTGCCGCTGCCGAGAAGCCCACGACCCGCACCGCGACGGTGATGAAGACGAGGATCGTGGTCCAGAACATCACGAAGCCGAGCAGCTTCTCGGTGGCAGCGGAGATGCGGAAGAAGCGCAGCGTCGAGCCGTGGAACTGCCGATCAAGGACGTGATTGAGCGCGTGGATCAGGCGCGTGATGACCATGCGCAGGAAGCGCGCCAGCAGCCAGCCCGCCAGCACCAGCAGCAGGCCGCCGAATACATTGGGGAGATGAGCGATGAGCGTGGTCAGTACATCCAGAGTCTGCTGCCGTATCGATTCGAGCATGGGGCGTGTCCTTGTTCTGTTGGCGGTACGATGAAAGCCGAAGGCCCGGCTCGCCCTGACTCATCAGAGGATGAATGGGTTCCGAATTCTCAAACGCCCCTCTATCAGCAGGCCATCCTGCATGTCTTCCGAATACAGGGTCTCACACTGAGCGAGCAGCGCAGAGGCCACGATCATTGCATCATACAGGCCCAGTTTGTAGCGCTGCGCGAGGCGCCTCCCTTCCAGGTGCTCCGCCAGCGTCAAGGGACGGATCACAAACAGACGTTGTAATACTGACAGAACTTCGTTGATGTCCTCCCAGGGACGGCGGAATTTGTGCAGCATCACATGGCTGATTTCATTCATGACCTGCACGCTGATTACCCCGCCGTTGCGGGCGCACAGCTCGGCACGGTTGGCTTTTTCAGCATCGGCTGACTGCAGGTACAAGAGAACATTACTATCGAGAAATATCCTGGTGTCGCTCATTGGCTTCATCCCTGTTGAATTTGAAATCTTCCGGCAGCGTGCCCCGGAATTTTCTCATCCGGGCCAGCAACTCTTCCCTGTCAGGCTTCCTGCGCACCTCGAAGACTCTCTCTTCGGCGATCACGA
Source organism: Gammaproteobacteria bacterium (assembly GCA_030645995.1). GTDB lineage: Bacteria > Pseudomonadota > Gammaproteobacteria > Pseudomonadales > Pseudohongiellaceae > UBA5078. The sequence goes on from JAUSMU010000360.1 coordinate 1,813, forward strand.
CCTCGATATCGTCACCTTCCTTCAACGCCAATGCCTCCACCACACTTGCGGGCAGTCTGATTGCCAGACTGTTACCCCATTTGGACACCTGCATGATGACTCCTCAACCCACTGGCAATATACAGAGCCTGAAATGTATATCCGACACATCGACAAGGTCAAGACAGCGCACTGAGACTTTTCCCCGTCACCAACTCTTCACCATCACATAGTCGTCCATCACGAAGCCATTGCCGATGTCAAACACCGCCTCCTCGCGCACGTTGAAACCGGCGTGGCGATAGACAGCAATGGCGTCCGTGTTGCCCTTGTTCACCGTCAGCATCAGCGCTGTGCAACCGCGCCTGCGGGCCTGGGTCTCCACATGCCGCAGCATGAAACTGCCGAGACCGCAGCCACGATAATCAGGCAACAGATAAAGCTCCTGCAGCTTCATTTCCTGCCGCGTGTCCGTCGAGGCGTAGCTGCAATACTCGACGGCCACGCCATCCACCGTGAGCAACTCCAGCCAGCAGTCATCCGCGTCGAGGTAGCGGCTCAATCGCTCTGGCGTGTAGCGTCCGGCCAGCATGAAATCGATCTGCGCCATGCTGATCATGGCCGGATAGTGCGAGCGCCAGATGGTCTCGGCGAGCGCGGCGACGGTACCGAAATCGGCAGCGGTCACTGGGGAGATCGAGGCAGAGATTGAAGTGGAGTGTGTGACGCGCTCAGGCATGCTTCACAACCGGATGAAGTAGGGCACGGCAATGAGCGCCGCACACAGCAGCACCATCACCATGACGCTGGTGATGAAATAGGGAATGATCATAAGCGCGATGCCGCACACCAGCGGGACGGTCGCGTTCTGTTTCTTGCCGTAGATGAAGTAGCCCATGCCGACGGAGCTGAACAGCACTCCCCACAGCAGCAATGATGCACTCATGACTCGCCCTCCTGCCCACTCAGCGCATGCTCTTCGCGCGCGGCCTCGTAGACCTCGCGTGCCGCATCCAGATTCATGAAAAAGATGCCGACGCCAACTACCAGATCCGGCCATGGAGAGAGTGTGATGGCCGTTATCAGTCCTGCACCGATAATCGCCACATTCGCCAGCGCGTCATTGCGCGCCGAATAGAAGGCGGCCTTGGTCAGGCTGCCACTTTGGTGACGAAAGCGGGCGAGGATAAATGCGCAGGTAAGGTTGATAAGCAGCGCACCGGCACCGGTCAATGACAACAGCGTAGGGTCAGGTGCCACCAGCAGGTTCAGCTTCTGCCAGGCCGCCCACACGGTCGCGATACTCGGCACCAGCAGCACGACCGCCAGCAGCATCCCCACCTGAGCGCGACGCTTCAGACTCCAGCCGAGTGCAAAGAAAATCAGCAGATTGACGAAGGTGTCTTCGAGAAAATCGATGGAGTCTGCAAACAACGACACAGACTGGATCGCGATGGCGACGCCGAACTCGGTACCGAAGTAGGAGAGATTGAGGACTGCGACCAGCAACACCGCGCGGCGCAGGGC
>JAUSMU010000362.1 GCA_030645995.1 Gammaproteobacteria bacterium
GTCGAGTACTTCCGAATTCCCAGTGACGTGCTGGTGGTGTGCCTCGGCAAATCCACCTATGCGCGCTGTGGTTTGATCGTCAACGTCACGCCGCTGGAGCCGGAATGGGAAGGGCACGTGACGCTGGAGTTTTCCAATACCACGCCGCTGCCCGCCAAGATTTACGCGAACGAGGGCGTCGCGCAGATGCTCTTCTATCAGTCTGACGAGCAGTGTGAAGTGACTTACAAGCAGCGCAACGGCAAGTACATGGGCCAGACCGGCGTGACGCCGCCCAGGGCCTGATTCAACCTGAATCCCGTGGGAGCGGGCCTGCTTGTAAATTTGGGGTCAGAGTAAAAATACAGGCTGTATTTTTACTCTGACCCCAAACTTACTGACCCCAAATTTACATATCTATCGCGGGCAGGCCCGCTCCCACAGGTCGTCAAAATCTTGACCCTGTTCGCAAATCGAAATTTTAATGCTTTGAAAATCAATGAGTAATCTTGCTGGCACAGAGATTGCTCTGCCGTGATCAAAGCGCCACGTTTGTCTGGCGCGGTGACTCAATCACGGAGCCAGCATGTCGGCAGCAGCCCAATCAGTCAGGACAGACCACGACCTTCAAGAGCTGTGGCCCGAGGGCGGCCTCGAACTCACCAGCCCCGACGCTTTGCAGCTGGCCTTCCGTGCCTTCAGTGAACTCTCCAGCGAGCTCAGCTCCGCCTATCAGACCTTGCAGGGCCGTGTCGAACAACTGACGCATGAAGTTGAGTTGGCGAATCGTCAGCGTCTGGTCGAGATCTCCGAGAAGGAGCGCATCGCCAGCCGCCTGGAGAATCTGCTGCAGCTGCTGCCAGGCGGCGTGGTGGTGCTGAACAGCCACGGCCAAGTGAGCGACTGCAATCCGGCCGCCGTGGAACTGCTTGGCGAACCGCTCAAGAGCCAGTTCTGGCGCGACATCATCCGCGAGCGTTTCGCCCCGCGCATGGACGACGGCCACGAGATTTCCCTGAAGAGCGGCCGCCGCGTCAGCCTTGCCACCCGTTCGCTGAACGACGAGCCCGGCCAGATCATCCTCCTCACCGACCAGACCGAGACTCGCCGTCTGCAGCAGCACCTGAGCCGCCATCAGCGCCTCTCCGCCATGGGCAAGATGGTGTCCTCACTCGCCCACCAGATCCGTACACCGCTCTCTGCCGCCATGCTCTATGCCGGGCAGCTCGACAACCCGCAACTCACCGGTGAGCAGAGTGAGAAATTCCGCAGCAAATTGATGTCGCGCCTCCACAACATGGAGCGGCAGGTGAAGGACATGCTGATCTTCGCGCGCGGCGACACCGTGCTGGACGAGCTGATCAGCGTGCAGACCCTGCTGGAGGAACTCAGCATTGCCGCCGAAGTGGTGCTGCGCAGCAGCTTCAGCTGCGCGTGGCGCAACGATGCGGGCCCTGTCGTCATCCGCTGTAACCGCGAGTCGCTTATTGGTGCGCTGCTCAACCTGATCGAGAACGCGCTGCAGGCGTGTCAACAGGCAGGTAAGCACGGCGGCGCACTGCAGATTGGCGCCGAGCGCGTCACTGGTCCGCAGGGCGAAGACTTCCTGCGTGTGTATGTGCGCGACAGCGGCCCCGGCATCAGCGCTGCGCTGCTGGAACAGATCACTGAACCCTTCTTCACGACGCGCCCGCAGGGTACCGGCCTCGGGCTGGCAGTCGCTCAGGTGGTGGCCAAGGCGCATCAGGGGCAGTTTTTCATTGAGTCACGGCAGGCGGGCGACGAGGGCGACGCCAGTGACGCACCAAGTGGCACTTGTGCCGGGTTCTTGCTGCCGTGGTTGCCGGATGTGGAGAGTGTCCCATCGCCTGCAAGGCAGGCTCCCACAGAACAGGCTCCCACAAATTTTCAAATCGCAACTGCATAGGACGAGGTCAATATGAGCAAGGCAACAATACTGGTGGCGGAAGACGATTGGGACCTGCGTGAGGCTTTGTGCGACACGCTGGAACTGGGCGGTTTTCGCGTCATTCCGGCCAGTTCTGCCGAGGAGGCGCTGGAGCTGTTCGCGACCCGCGACATCGACATGCTGGTCTCCGACGTCAACATGGGCGGCATGGACGGCCATGAGTTGCTGCAGCGCATCCGCGCGCTGGCGCCGATGCTGCCGGTGCTGCTGATCACGGCTTATGGCAGCATCAGCCGCTCCGTGGAGGCCATGCGCAATGGCGCGGTGGACTATCTCGTCAAGCCCTTCGACCCGCAGACACTGGTGGACGCCGTGCGTCAGTATGTCGCCGCTCCGGTGCGCGGCACGGATGTGGAGCCGATCGCCGAAGAAGCATCCAGCAAGAACCTGCTCGCCATGGCGCGCAAGGTCGCCGTGTCCGATGCCACCGTGCTGATCTCCGGCGAGAGCGGCACCGGCAAGGAAGTGCTGGCGCGTTACATCCATCTGCAATCGCCGCGTTCTGACAAGAGTTTCGTCGCCATCAACTGTGCGGCGATTCCCGAGAACATGCTGGAGGCCACGCTGTTCGGCCACGAGAAGGGCGCCTTCACCGGGGCCTACAACAGCAGCCAAGGCAAATTCGAACAGGCCGATGGCGGCACCATTCTGCTGGACGAAATCTCCGAGATGGACATCGGCCTGCAGGCCAAAATTCTGCGCGTGCTGCAGGAGCGCGAGGTAGAGCGCGTCGGCGGCCGCAAGACCATCTCTCTGGACGTGCGCGTGATCGCCACCACCAACCGCGACCTGCGTCAGTGTGTGGCCCAGGGCACCTTCCGCGAAGACCTCTATTACCGCCTCAGCGTGTTCCCGCTGCAGTGGCTGCCGCTGCGTGACCGCCGCAAGGACATCGTGCCGCTGGCTCAGCGTCTGCTGCAACGCCACGGCAAAAAAATGGCGCGCGGCTCACTGAGTTTTGACGCCAGTGCGCAGCAACTGCTGGAAACCTATCCCTGGCCGGGCAACGTGCGCGAGCTGGACAACATCATTCAGCGTGCGCTGATCATGCAGGATGGCAACGTGATCACCGCTGCAGGCCTCGCCGTTGATGCCACCGGGGCTCAGAACAATGCGTTTGCCAATGGCTTCGCTCATGGCACAGGAAGTGGCTCGGGGCGCGGTGTCGACAACAGCGCGTCGCTGATGCACACGGCTGGCACGGATGCTGCAGTAGACATGCAGGCGCAGGTAGACGACGAATTTGGTGAAGGTGTTCTTGGCAGTGACCTGAAGCAGCGTGAGTTCGAAATCATTCTGCAGACTCTGCGTCAGCAGGGCGGCCGTCGCAAGGAGACTGCCGAAGTGCTGGGGGTGAGCGCCAGAACCCTGCGTTACAAGATGGCCAGGATGCGCGACAGCGGCATCAACATCGATACCATGCTGGGTGTTTATTGAGTGCCCACTGATTGCAGAACAAAAGGAAAAAAGGAGCTGATCGAAAATGAGTGAACCCACCAACCGCGTCGACATCAACCGCGTGCTCATGCAGATGCGCGAGATGCGCGGCCAGATTCAGGGGCCATCTGCGCAGGACCTGGCACCGGGCCAGGTCAACTTCGCCAGCGTTCTCGATGCGGCGCAGCGCTCGGACATGGTCAGTGCGGGTGGCGCGAGTGAGCGCAGCAGCTTCTCTGATCTGCTCAAGCAGGCAGTGGATTCGGTCAACGAGACGCAGACCCGCTCCAGCGAATTGCAGACGGCTTACGAACTGGGTGACCGCAATGTCGACATCACGCAGGTGATGATTCAGATGCAGAAGGCGTCGGTGTCTTTCGAAGCCATGACGCAGGTGCGCAATCGTCTGGTCAGCGCTTATCAGGACATCATGAACATGCCGCTGTAATCGCCGTTGTCATCAATGGCAGCAAAAACCACTAACCCCATTCATACCTGAAGCAAGAAGAACACATCATGGCAACGACGACAGGCGACGCAGCGGCAAGATCCTCGGGAGCAGGCGAGGGCGCCCGATCCGGAATGAGTGGTCGGCGTATCACCGACAGTATGAGCAGCGAATTTCTCACCGGCTTCATGCGCCTGGATCTGGTCCGCCAGTTCGGGCTGATGGTGGGGCTCGCCGCCAGTGTCGCGCTTGGGTTCGCTGTTGTTCTGTGGTCGCGCGGCGAAGAGTACCAGCCGCTGTATGCCGACATGAATGGCTATGACATGAATCAGCTGGTCGAAGTGTTGGAGACTGGCAGCGCCGAATATCGCGTCGATCCTGCCACCGGTGTCATTCTCGTGCCGGCCGCCCAGGTCTCTACTCTGCGTCTGCAGGTGGCGGCAGCGGGCATTACCCGTGAGGCAGGTTATGGCTATGAGGCCCTCGATCTCGAACAGGGGCTGGGCACCAGTCAGTTCATGGAAGCTAATCGCTACAAGCGCAGTCAGGAGGGCGAACTGCAGCGCACGATCATGGGATTCCGCAATGTGCAGGCCGCGCGCGTGCATCTGGCGACGCCGGAGCGTTCTGTCTTCGTGCGCAGCAGCCGCAAGCCAACCGCGTCGGTATTTCTCACCCTGATGAGTGGCAGTGATCTCAGCGACACGCAGGTCGACGCCATCGCCAATCTGGTTGCCTCCAGCGTGCCGGAGCTGACCCCGGAAAACGTCACCATCGTCGATCAGCGCGGCAACCTGCTCTCGCGCAAGGACGACAAGAGCGATCTGGTGATCGCCGGTGAACAGTTCGACTATGCGCGCCGCTACGAGGATGCGCTGGTGGAGCGCGTCAGCCGCATGCTGCAACCACTGGTGGGCGCCGGGCGCTTCACTGCCGAGATCAGCGCCGACATCGACTTTACCCGCACCGAACAGGCGGCCGAGACTTACAACCCCGACGGCATCCTGCGCAGCGAACAGTCGCTGCAGGAGCGCCGCGACAGTGCCGAAGTCAACGGTGGTATTCCCGGCGCCCTGAGCAATCAGCCACCAGTAGACGGGCTGGTGCAGGACCCCTTGCTTGCGGATGGCGCACTGGCCGATCCGGCCGCCGCAGGCAACGCTGCAGCAGGCGCAGGCAACACCCGTGAGCAGGCTACCCGTAATTACGAATTGGACCGCACCATCAGCTATACCAACTACGACCCCGTTTCCGTACGCCGCCTCAGCGTAGCCGTGATGCTGGATGATCGCCCCGCACTGGCAGCAGCGGCGGGCGAGCCTGCTACCGAAGCATGGACGCCGGAAGAGCTGGAGCGCATCACCGCCGTGGTGCGCGACGTCGTCGGTTACAGCGCCGAGCGTGGCGACAGCGTCACCGTCATCAACAATCGCTTCGCACCGCTGGTGATCGAGGAAATCGGTGCCGAACCCTTCTGGCAGCAGGACTGGCTGCTCAGCACAGTCAAACAGGTGGGAGGCCTCCTGCTGGTGTTCGTGCTGGTGTTCAGCGTGCTGCGGCCGGTGCTGCGCAATCTTGCGGCGCTGGGCAACCAGAGCAAGGACATGGCCCGGGTGGCGGGTGGTGGGGAATTCGCTGACCTGGACATCGATGGCAAGCCTGTCGCCAATGACAAGGTGACGCTGTCGGGCGGCGACGACATATTGCTGCCGAGTCCCGACGACGGTTATGAGCGTCAGCTCAACGCCATCAAGGGGCTGGTCGCCCAGGATCCGGGGCGTGTTGCTCAAGTAGTCAAACAATGGATAAACGATGATGCCTGAAGATAATTTTCCTTCCCGTGCCCAAGGGGTTGTCAAGAACGTTACGTCTGTCGATCGTGCCGCCATCCTGCTGATGAGCATGGGCGAAAAAGATGCCGCCGAGGTCCTCAAGCAGATGGGGCCGAAGGAAGTGCAGAAGGTGGGCACTGCCATGTCGGCGCTGCGCTCCGTGAGTCAGGACAGTGTCGGCAACGTGCTGACCCAGTTTCTCACCGAGTGTGGTTCGCAATCCGGCCTTGGCGTGGGCGCCGAAACCTATATCAAGAACATGCTGGTGGAAGCGCTGGGTGAAGACCGTGCGCGCGGCCTGCTCGATCGCATCCTGCTCGGTGGCTCCAGCAGCGGCATCAATAGCCTGAAGTGGATGGATCCACGCTCGGTGGCCGACGTCATTCGCCACGAGCATCCGCAGATTCAGGCCGTCGTGCTGAGTTATCTCGAAGCGGACCAGTCCGCGAACATCCTGGCCCAGTTCCCCGACAAGGTGCGTCTGGAGATTCTGATGCGCGTCGCCTCGCTGGAGAGTGTGCAGCCCGACGCGTTGAAGGAACTCAATTCCATCCTCGAAAAGCAGTTCTCCGGCAAGGGCTCCAATCCGTCTACCAGCATCGGTGGCACCAAGACTGCCGCCGAGATCATGAACAACCTTGAAGGCAGCATCGAAGCCGAACTGATGGAAGCCATCAAGAGCGTCGATGAGGAATTGGGCTCGCGCATTCAGGATCTGATGTTCGTGTTCGATAACCTGCGTGAGGTGGACGATCGCGGCATTCAGGCACTGTTGCGTGAAGTTTCCTCCGAGGTGCTCATTCTGGCGCTCAAGGGTGCCGACGAATTCCTCAAGGAGAAGATCTTCGCCAACATGTCCAAGCGCGCTGCCGAGTTGCTGCGTGACGACCTGGAGGCCAAGGGACCGGTGCGCATCAGCGAAGTGGAGACGGCCCAGAAAGAGATACTCGGCATCGCCAGACGCATGGCTGATGCGGGCGAGATCCAGCTTGCCGGTGGCGGCGAAGCCATGATCTAACCCTGTGGGAGCGTACCCAAAGGGCATAAAAGCCCGCTCGCGATTAACTCCCCAACCACAACCGAACACAGGACAAAAAAGTGGAAAGACATCTCTTCGACGGCGTTGGCCGCGTGCCACTCAAAGATCTGGCGACTGTCCCCGTCGAGAACTGGATGCCGCCAGTCATCGACAAGGCCGGGCATCTGGTCCAGGCCCATACCCGCGAGGAAAGCGCTCGGCGTGACGCACGTGGCGCGGCAGCCCCCGGAGCAACGGGCGCAGCTTCCGAAAAGTCCCGCGACGAGCGCGTCGACGAGGGTTATCAGGAAGGTCTGCAGAAAGGGCGTCAGGAAGGCATTGCCGAGGGGCGCAAGAGCGGTTTCGAGCAGGGACAGAAGGACGGCATCGCGCAGGGTGAGCAACAAGGCCTGAAGCGTGCCCAGCACCAGATCGACGCCAAGCTGGCCCAGCTCGATGAGCTGATGCTGCATATTTTCCATGCTCTCAATGAACAGGACTACAAACTGGAGCAGGCGCTGCTCAATCTCGTTACCGGTGTGGCGAGCGCAGTAATCGGCCGCGAGCTGGAGATCAATTCCACGCACATCTTGCAGGTGGTGCGCGAGGCGCTGATGGCGTTGCCCCCGAGCCGTGACAACGTGCGTGTGTTCGTCAATCCTGCTGATGTCGCTCTGCTCGAAGAAGCCCGTGCGCGCAATGGCGACAACTGGCGCGCGCTGCCCGATGCAAGCGTCACCGCTGGGGGCTGCCGTATCGAAACCGAACAGAGTCTGGTGGACTTCACCGTGGAGAGCCGCTTCAAGGCCATGCTCGCGCAGGTGCTGGACAAGCAGCTGACCGGCAAACCCGCGCTGCTGGAGGTCGAGCCTATTGAGGTCGCTCCGGAGCCGCTGGTGCCGCGCCTGCAGGATGTCGCGGACAACGACGAAGAGCCCGAGTCTGCGGGCGAGCCGGGGCTGATCGACGCCATGGAGTCATTGCGCGCCGGCGTCGTGCCGCCCGAATTGCTCGTTGAGATGAGGGAGGACTGATATGTCTGCATCCGGGCACGTGCGGCAGAGTCTTGCTCAGCGCATACGTCACTATCAACCGCGTCAGGCACCGCGTCTGACGCCACTGGTGGAAGGCCGCCTCACCCGCGTGGTCGGACTGACGCTGGAGGCCGTCGGCTGCAACGTCGTGCTCGGCGGGCGCTGCTGCGTCACCGATGGCAGTGGCCGCGAGATTGAGACAGAAGTGGTAGGCTTCGACGGGCCGCGCATCTATCTGATGCCGCTGTTCAGTATCGATGGCCTGCAGCCCGGCGCCAAAGTCATCCCCATTCAGGGCGGGCAGGAATTGACCGTTGGCCCCGAACTGCTGGGCCGGGTCCTCAATGGACTCGGCTTGCCGCTGGACGACCGTGGTCCGGTCCCCATGCACACGGTGGCCGAGGGCACTTCCACGGCGACGCCCACCATCAATCCGCTACAGCGGCAACCCATTCGCAAACCGCTGGACGTCGGCATCGCCGCCATCAACGCGTTGCTGACGGTCGGGCGCGGCCAGCGTCTGGGCCTGTTCGCAGGCAGCGGCGTCGGCAAGAGCGTGCTGCTGGGCATGATGACGCAATTCACCACGGCGGATGTGATCGTCGTTGGCCTGATCGGCGAACGGGGTCGTGAGGTAAAAGAATTCATCGACGAGATTCTCGGCGAGGCAGGGCTCACGAGAGCGGTGGTCGTGGCCTCGCCAGCGGATGATTCGCCATTGCTGCGCCTGCGCGCGGCAGTGCTGACCACACGCATTGCCGAGGGCTTTCGCGATCAGGGCAAGGATGTGTTGATGCTGATGGATTCGCTGACCCGCTATGCCATGGCGCAGCGCGAGATCGCACTGGCCATCGGCGAGCCACCCGCGACCAAGGGTTATCCGCCCTCGGTGTTTGCCAAGCTGCCAGCGCTGGTGGAGCGGGCGGGCAACGCTGCGGCAGGGCAGGGCTCGATCACCGCTTTCTACACCGTGCTGACCGAGGGCGACGACCAGCAGGACCCGGTGGCGGACTCGGCTCGCGCTATTCTCGACGGACACATCGTGCTGTCCCGGCGTCTAGCCGAAGAGGGGCACTATCCCGCCATCGATATCGAGGCCTCCATCAGTCGGGTCATGCCGTCGGTGGTCACCCAGGATCATTTCGCCAAGATGCAGCTGTTCCGCCGCATCTATTCGCGTTACCAGCAGAACCGTGACCTGATCAGCGTCGGCGCTTATGTGGCTGGCTCGGACAAGGACATCGACTTCGCCATCGAACGGTTTCCCCACCTGCGGCAATTCATGCAGCAGGGCCTGAAAGAAAAAGTCCCCTATGAGGAGGCGCTGGTGAAGCTGGGCAAGGTCGTCATTCCCGCCGTCCGCCCAGGAGCCGCGACTTCTGCCGTCGGCAACGTGACTCAGATGCAGGCCCGCACGCTGAGCCACGGCCAGTCCACTCCCAGCACACGGCCCACCGGGGCCGCAGGCGCTAATTCGTGAAACGCTCCCAGCGGCTGGCCGTGGTGGTCACGCTGGCGCAGCGCAAGGCCGACGAGAGCGCCAGGGCACTCGCCTATATCCAGCAACGGCTGCAGGCCGATCAACAGCAATTGCAACAACTGGAAGAATATCTGGTGGAATATCGCACTTCGTTACAGACTCAGGGGCAACAGGGTGTGAGCGCCCAGCAATTCCGTGTGTTCGTCAGCTTCAGCCAGAACGTCGAGCGCGCCATCGAGCAGCAGAAGCAGCAGGTGGCGACGGTGATTCGCCAGGTCGATCAGGTCCGCCGTCACTGGCAGCGGCTGGACGCCCGCCATAAGGGGCTGGAAAAATTGCATGCCCGGCTGCTTACGGAAGAAAGTGCCGCACAGGAGCGGCTCGCACAGAAAGAACAGGACGAATTTGCCGTCCGTTGGCGGGGCAATGCCCCCTGGAAGTAGTGCCGGTTGCACCGCAGACGCAAATTTCTGATTGAAAACCAGCCCGGGCTTCACTACTCTGGGCGCGCATTGTTACTCCACACCCCGATTATTGTTACCGAGATACACTTGTCATGTTGGAATACCTGCTTTCGCTTGCCCTGAGTCCTACAGCCTGGATTGCACTCGCCACGCTGATCGCCATGGAGGTTGTACTGGGCATCGACAACCTGATTTTCATCTCCATCCTGACCAATAAACTCCCCGAACATTCACGCCGCAGAACCCGCCGTATCGGCATTTCTGCCGCGCTGGTCATGCGTCTGCTGCTGTTGGGTACAGTCGCTCATGTCGTCCAGCTGACCGAACCTCTCTTCGACATTTTTGATGAACCGATGTCCTGGCGGGACATCATTCTCATCGCTGGTGGCCTGTTCCTTGTGTGGAAGGCCACCCACGAAATTCATCACAGCGTCGACCCCGACCCCATCGACGAAGAAGCCAAGCTCAAGGTCAACGTGGTTGCCGGTGGCGTGGCGGCGGTGTTCCAGATTCTGGTGCTGGATCTGGTGTTCTCCATCGATAGCATCGTGACGGCAGTGGGCATGACCGAGCATCTGCCGATCATGATCATCGCCGTACTGGTGGCCGTTGGCGTGATGATGTTTGCCGCCGATCCGCTGGCTGATTTCATTGCTCGCAACCCCACCATCGTCATGCTGGCGCTGGGCTTCCTGCTGTTGATCGGCACCACGCTGATCGCCGAAGGCTTCGGGGTGCATGTGCCCAAGGGCTACATCTACGCGTCGATGGCGTTCTCGGCGGGTATCGAAATTCTCAACATGTTCCACCGCGAGGCGGTGCGCAAGCGCCACGACAAACGCGAAAAGCGCAGGGAATTGCTGGCCCAGGGACAGGAGTTGGAGGCCGCTGCGACCTCCGATGAGGCCAGTGCTGGTAACGAGAAATCATCGACTTGATTAGCTCGCTTCACCTCCGCAACCCCCGTTCCTGATACAGGACAGATTGGCAGGCTTATTGCTCCAGGCATGGTAAGAATCATGCCTGCACCCGCTCCCGAGGTCAGGCGGCGGAGGAAACAGCATGGCCCAACTCAGTACAGTTCTATCCTTGAATACCGCGCCGACATCGCGTTCGGCCTCCCCGAAAGCGCCCTTGCCGCAGAGCGACAAGCGCCCTCCAGAGAAGCCAGAAGCCCCGGAACCCGCGTCGTCCGTGACGAAAAGCGCGAACGAGCAGATTCCTGTAAAGGCCGAAAAAACGCGCTTTGAAAAGCTGCTGGACGAGGGCAAGAGGGAACAAACCGACGAGCAGGCACCCGCCAATGCCACGGCGACGGAGTCGCAGGCCGTCCCCGCACAGGAGCCAGCCTTCAATGTGCTGGGCTTGTTCGGAGGAAATCCTCTGCCGCTCGAAGGTCAGACCTTGCCGCTCGCTGCTGGCACGGCAATTCCTGAATCCGTTGTTGCCGGTGCCGTGAAGCAGGAGTCTGTATTGGCCGCTTCGGTCACGCCTCTCGACGAGCAGGCGGCTTCCGGACTGACTGCGGCAGGGTTGCCGGACGCTGCGCCAACCTCCTTGCTGGCATCGCCACCGTCACCACCGACACTCTTCCATTCAGACGGGTCAGCCTCCAGTCTGTTCGCCGATCAACCCCTGGCTGGCGCGCCTCTGCAGCCCTCTTCAACACAACCAGCCGCCTCGCTCTTCGCCGCTCCCGCCGCAGCATCAATGCTTGCCGCCAACGACGCGACGTCCCCCACTGGCCTGTCGCTGCCGCAACCAGCAGCAGATGGCGCCGTGGTGCCGAGCGATCTCCAGGAGATTATGGGTAGCGCTCAGAAGGAACTTACTACCGGGTTGACAGGTGGGTTGACCAGCGCGGTCGCTAACTCAACGCCACAACCGGGCGCGCAGCCAGCCTTGCCGGAAGGCGCAACCGGAGTCGCCCCGCCGGTGCCCTCAGTTACTGCAGATTCCGGCGCTGCTGCATTGACAACGCCTGCTCAGCCGGACCCTATTAACCCTCTGGATCAGCCTGCTGCCCGGATAGAGATCTCCTCGGACAGCGTTTCCACCACCCCTGTTGAGGCCGCCAGCGCCGTATTGCCCGAGGCGAACGTCAGCGAGGCAGCGGCGACCGCTCAAGCCGTTACGGAGACAGCGAACGCACAGGAACAGGTTGCCGAGAGCGCCTGGCAGCCGGATGCAGCAGAGCGCGCGCGCGCCTGGCGTGGCATCTCGACCCTCGATCCCGCCAGTGGTCTGGTGCAGGGTTCAGGGCAAGGTTTGGTACAGGCAGGACGTCACGAGTTTTCCGTTAATTACACGTCGGCGGCCGGTCAGTTCCAGCAGTTTGCCGAAGCGCTGCGGCAGGCGGGCAGTGGAGCGGAGGCAGGGCTGGCTTCGGCTGGCGCGCAATCCAGCTTGCAGACTGCTCCACAGTCGGCTGTCACCTCCACGACGCTGCAGGCCACCGATCGTGGCACTAACGCTGTCAATACCGGCGCGCCCGGGCCTGAGTCGCAACAGGCCTGGCGTATGGACTCCATCGCCACAGGCGTAACTGCTTCGGGAAGCAGGGGAGCGGCAGGCACTTTGAGTTTTACCCAGGGCATGCAGGGGTCCTCCTTCGGCCAGCCGCTGGGGCAGTCTTTCGGTGACAGCGAGTGGGCGGAGAGCGTCACCAAGCGTGTGGCACTGATGGCAGGGCAGAAGGTCAGCTCCGCGCAGATCGAACTGGACCCGCCTGAGCTGGGCGCGATGACCGTGCGAATCAGCGTCACCGGGGATCAGGCGAATGTGATGTTCACCAGTGCGCATGCGCAGGTGAGGGAGGCGTTGGAACAGACTTTCCCGCAGCTGCAGGACATGCTGGGTCAACAGGGGTTACAGCTGGCGGATGCGCAGGTGTCGGATCAGTCTGCGGCGCGGCAGCAGCAGGGTGAGGGGCGGGGGGGGGCAGGGCAATGGTGGCATGATTGCCGATGAAGGCGACGCCGGGCCGGTGATGATGCAGTCTGTAAAGGTCCCGAAAGGCCTGGTCGACTACTACGCGTGATGATGTGAGACGCGCTGGCGTCAGTTATTTGTCGCCTGCTGTGGCGTTGGTGCCGAGCGCGGTGGGCGGGGCGGCTCATGCGGGACACGCCCGTGAACCCGTCCATGGGGGGCTCGATCGCGCCATCCATGGCGCTCAACGGTCCCGCATGGGCCGCCCCGCCCACCACGCTCTACCCCTGTGCCGCGTCAGGCGACGAATAGCTGACGCCAGCGCGTCTGCTGGTGGCTGGCTGGAGGGCAGAACCTGCTCTCCGCCCCGCAGTGATGGGTGTTCGCCGCCGCATAGCACAGTCCGGCCGGAGTCCACGCCTGCCCCACTCGCTGACTCTAACCACTGAGCATCCGCCTGAACAAAACCCCCATCACTGGCACACCCTTTGCTATATCACCGTCAGGAACAGTTTTTTTGACGGTGGAGATATGGCAGCAAACGATCGAATGAACAATGACGAGGCGCAGACCCCTGCCGCCTTGCCTGGCAAGAAAAGCAAGAAACCCCTGATTATCGCCGCAGCCGTCCTGGTGCTCGCACTCGGTGGCGCTGGCGCCTGGTTCTTCCTGCTGCAACCGACCCCCGCCGCTGAAACTGCTGAAGGTGCCGAGGGCGCCGAGGGCGGCGAAACCCATGCCGAAACCGTCGCAGACCACGTCGATGCCGATGCCCCCATCGAATACCTGGCGCTCGAACCCGCCTTCATCATCAACTTCCCCTACCAGGGGAAGCAGCGCTTCCTGCAAGCCAGCCTCACGGTGATGTCTCGTGATCCCGAAGGTCTGGCGGCTGTCACCGAACACATGCCCGCGATCCGCCACAACCTCATCAACCTGTTCAGTGCCCAAATGCTCTCGGTGGCGGAATCGCCCGCGACCGGCATCGAGCCGCTGCGGCAGATGGTGACGCGCGAGATTCAGGACGTGCTCATCCGGGAATACGGCAGCGAAGGTATTGAGGAAGTGTTGTTCACGGCGTTTGTCATGCAATAGCCGCCTGGGCTCTTCCAAGCTCTTCGAAAAACAAGCAACGAAACGGTGTAGACCATGCAAGACCTGTTATCACAAGACGAGATCGATGCGCTGTTGCACGGCGTGGACGATGGCAACGTCGAGATGGATGTCGAAGTGGATGCGCTGGGCGTCAAGTCCTACGACCTGACCAGCCAGGACCGCATCGTGCGCGGCCGCATGCCGACGCTGGAGATGATCAACGAGCGCTTCGCCCGCTATACCCGCATCAGTCTCTTCAACCTGTTGCGCCGCAGCGCGGACGTCTCCATCGGCGGCGTGCAGATCAGCAAGTTCGGTGAATACCTGCACACGCTCTATGTGCCCACCAGTCTCAATCTCGTTAAGTTTCGCCCGTTGCGCGGTACTGCGCTGTTCGTGCTGGATGCCAAACTGGTGTTCAAGCTCGTGGATAACTTCTTCGGCGGCGATGGCCGTCACGCCAAGATTGAGGGCCGCGAATTTACGCCGACAGAATTGCGCGTCGTGCAGATGGTGCTCAATCAGGCGTTCGTGGATCTCGCCGAGGCCTGGCGCAATGTTTACAAGCTCGAATTCGATCACCTGCGTTCGGAGGTCAACCCCTCCATGGCGAACATCGTCAGCCCGAGTGAGGTGGTGGTGATCAGTACGTTCCACATCGAACTCGACGGTGGTGGCGGTGACCTTCACATCACCATGCCTTACGCGATGATCGAGCCGATCCGCGAGCTGCTGGATGCCGGCATGCAGAGCGACGTTGACGAACACGACGAACGCTGGGGTCGCGCGTTGCGCGAAGACATCATGGATGCCAGCGTGGAGTTTGGTTGCAACATTTTTGATAAAGAAATCACGTTGCGCGACGTGGTCGATCTGGAGGCCGGTGACGTGATTCCGGTGGAGATGCCGGATACCGTGGTGCTGCGGGCCAATGGCGTCCCCATGTTCCACACACATCTCGGTATCTCGAATGGCAATCTCGCGTTGAAAATTCAAAGCGTATACAGAAACAAGAATCAGGCTCTGATCAAGGGGAAGCAGCATGGCGGATGAACGAGTGAATAGCGGCAAGTCGGACCAGGAAATTGCGGACGAATGGGCTGCGGCGATGGCAGAGGACGAGTCGGCTGCGGGAGCGGGAGAAACTAATGCGCTGACGCAACAACCACGCGCGGCGGCAGCGAGCCCGGACCTGGATGTCATTCTGGATATCCCAGTACAGATTTCCATGGAGGTGGGCAGTACTTCCATCACCATCCGCAATCTGTTGCAGCTCAACCAGGGCTCGGTGATCGAGCTGGACCGCCTGGCGGGTGAGCCGTTGAATGTGCTGGTCAACGGCACCTTGATTGCGCACGGCGAGGTCGTAGTGGTGAACGACAAATTCGGCATTCGCATGACTGATGTCATCAGCCCCTCGGAACGCATCAAAAAACTCCGCTAATCCCAATGTGAGAGCGAGCCCTGCTCGCGACGGACTCCCTCATGACCTACATCCTGACCACAGCCACCGCCGCCGCAGCCGCAGGCGAACAAGCCTCCGGCCCACTGGGCTTCGGCGCAGCGCTGGAGATGATGCTGTGGCTCGCAGTGGTCATCGGCGTCATCCTGCTATGTGCATGGGGCTTTCGGCGCCTCAACGGCACTGTGCTGACGACGGCCAGTGCGATTCGTGTGCGCAGCGTGATCTCGGTGGGCAACCGTGAACGCATCGCGTTGCTGGAGGTGGGCGACAAACAGATTCTGGTCGGGCTGTGCCCCGGTCAGATCAGTACGCTGCATGTCTTCGAAGAGAACGTCCTGCCCCCTTTGCACGACACCGAGAAAGGTGCTGGTAACTCCGCCGGCGATTTCGCCTCCAGACTGCAGAGTTTCATCAACAGAGATCAGCGCCAGTGAGAATCTTCCTGAATCGCCTTGCCTTGCAGTTTGCGCTCTTGGCTGTACTCTTGATGGCGCTCTTGATGGCACTTCCTGCATATGCGCAGGTCGTCCCCGCAGGTGATGATCCTCTCAACACCAGCACCAACATCAGCACCACAGCCGCCTTGTCCGGACCGGAGCGTGCGCTGCAGATGCTGGAATCGAGCAGCGGTCTTGGCGTGCCGGCGATGACAGTCACCGCGCAGCCCGATGGCTCACTGAATTACACGGTCAGCCTGCAGATTCTGATGCTGATGACTGCGCTGACGCTGCTGCCAGCGCTGCTCATGATGATGACCTCCTTCACACGCATCCTGGTGGTATTCGCCATTTTGCGGCAGGCGCTCGGTCTGCAGCAGACGCCCTCGAATCAGATTCTGCTCGGCCTCGCGCTGTTCCTGTCGCTGTTCATCATGACCCCAGTGCTGGATCAGGTGAATGTGCGTGCGCTGCAACCTTATCTGAGTGAACAATTGACAGCAGGGCAGGCGCTTGCCGAGGCCGAGTTGCCCATTCGCGAATTCATGATGGCGCAGACGCGCGAATCAGACCTGGCCCTGTTCATGGAGCTGGGTGCTGCGACGCCGGTGGCGAGCCAGCAGGAGATTCCCTTCACGGTGCTGGTGCCAGCCTTCGTCACCAGCGAATTGAAGACGGCCTTTCAGATCGGCTTCATGCTGTTCATTCCCTTTCTGGTGATCGACCTGGTAGTGGCGAGCGTGTTGATGGCGATGGGCATGATGATGCTCTCGCCCATCATCATCTCGCTGCCCTTCAAGATAATGCTGTTTGTGTTGGTAGACGGCTGGGCCATGGTGATCGGCACCTTGGCAGCGAGTTTTGGAACCTGATGATATGACTCCCGATACTGTAGTGACGCTGTGGCGCGAGGCGATGTTTCTGATCGTGGTGATGGTGACGGTGATCGTGATGCCGAGTCTGGTGGTCGGTCTGGTGGTGAGTACCTTCCAGGCGGCGACGCAGATCAACGAACAAACCCTGAGTTTTCTGCCACGCCTGCTTACCACGTTGTTCGCCGTAATGCTGGCCGGCCCGTGGTTGCTGCGCAAGGTGATGGAATTTACCGAACAACTGATCACCAGCATTCCGTTTCTGGTGGGTTGAGGCACGCGCCCATGCAGACGCTGACATTCAGTGCGGAGGAAATGGGCGCACTGCTCGGCAGTTTCCTGTGGCCGCTGTTCCGTGTGATGGGTTTCTTCATGGCGGCGCCGTTGATCGGCACTCAATTAGTCCCGATGCGCGTGCGCCTGATTCTCGCGGTGGCGGTCACCGTGCTGATCGCACCGCTGCTGCCCGCTGTGCCGCAGGTCGATGGCCTTTCGGTGCAGATGGTGTTGATTGTCACTCAACAATTGGTGATCGGTCTGGCGTTGGGTTTTTTCATGCAGTTGCTGTTTCAGGTGTTCGTGCTGGCGGGGCAGCTGATTGCGATGCAGATGGGATTGGGCTTCGCCTCGATGGTGGATCCTTCCAACGGTGTGAACGTGGCGATTGTCAGTACCGTGTATCTGATGCTGGTGATGTTGCTGTTCATCGCCTTCGACGGGCATCTGGTGATGCTCGAAGTATTGGTAGAGAGTTTTGCGGTGCTGCCGGTGGGGACCGCAGGTTTCAGCGGCGAGATTCTGATGCAAATCGTGCGTACGTTGAGCTGGGTGTTTTCGAGCGCCATTGTGTTGGCGCTGCCAGCGTTGACGGCGCTGCTGATTACGAATTTTGCGTTCGGGATCATGACGCGGGCGGCGCCGCAGATGAATATTTTCGCGCTGGGATTTCCAATCGCGTTGATGCTGGGGTTGTTCATCATCTGGATGACGATGGGGACATTCCTGGGGTCGGCAGAATCCCTGTTCAACGAATTCTTTTTGATGATGAGATCGTTGCTGTAATTGTGGGAGCGTACCCAAAGGGCATAAAAGCCCGCTCGCGATGGCATGTAGCCCGAGCCGGGTAGTGGGGGTGGCACTGCGGGACACGCCCGTGAATACATCCATGTAGGGCTCGATCGCGCCATCCATGGCGCTCAACGGTCCCACAGTGCCACCCCCACCACCCGGCTCTGACACTGTGCCTATCGCGGGCAGGCCCGCTCCCACAGTTGTAACTCGACACTGTCGGAGCGCGATGGGAATCTCATCATCGGTGGGGTGAGGCATAGCGGTAGCCCATGGCCGCATTAGACGACTCAGCCGAAGCAACGATGTGTACACAACCATTGAGCTTCTGCCATTTTTAGCACTGTGATTTCCCGACGCGGCATCGCAGCCAGGGCGGGGGGAGAGGGAGGGAAGGGCAGGACCGTCTTGAGCCATGGATGGCGAAAGCGAGCCCCCATGGATGGGTTCACGGCGTGTCCGGCCCATCCCTCCCTCTCCCCCCGACCGACCTACGAAGCCCAATCAACCAAAAACCCGAGCGAGAGAAAAAAGATGGCAGAAGATAAAGACTCCTCCTCGGAAAAGTCGCAGGAACCTACGCAGAAACGGCTGGACACCGCCCGCGAAGACGGCAACGTCGCCCGCTCCCGCGAACTCAACACCACCGCCATCCTCATCGGCGGCACCGCCGCCGTCATCGCCTACGGCGCCAGCATGATCGACGCCTTGCGCGAAATCATGCGCCACAACCTCGTCCTCGAACGCGAATCCCTCTTCGACACCAACGCCATGCTTATCCAACTCGGCGACTCCATCTGGAGCGGTTTCGAATCCCTGCTGCCCGTGTTCGCCATATTGCTCCTGTTAGCACTCGTCGCCCCCATGGCGCTCGGCGGCTTCAACTTCAGCCTCAAGGCCATCTTGCCCAAGGCCAGCCGCTTGAACCCCATGAGTGGCCTCGCGCGTATGTTCGGTGGCAAGGCGCTGGTGGAGCTGGCGAAGGCGATTGCCAAGGTGCTGGTCGTTGCCGGGCTGGCGGTGCTGGTGCTGTATGCCAACGTTGGCGGTATGCTCGACGTGCAACACCAGCCCACGCTCTCGGCCATGGCCAACGCGCTCGACATGCTGGCCTGGGCGGTGCTGTGGATATCCTGCGCCATGATTCTGATCAGTCTCGTTGACATCCCGCTGCAGGTCTACGACCACAATCAAAAGCTGCGCATGACCATGCAGCAGGTCAAGGATGAGATGAAGGACAGCGACGGGCGTCCCGAGGTCAAGCAGCGCATCCGCCAGCTGCAGTACCAGATGTCCCAGAACAAGATGCTGGCCGATGTTCCGGAGGCCGACGTCATCATCACCAACCCCGAACACTATGCGGTGGCGCTGCGCTACGACCAGAGCAAAGAGGGCGCGCCGGTCATGCTGGCGAAGGGGGCCGATCTGGTCGCCCAGAAGATTCGCGAGATCGCGCAGGAGCATCGCATTCCCATCGTCTCGTCACCGGCCCTGGCGCGCGCGATTTACTTCAATACCAAGATCGGCCAGGAAATCCCCGGCGGGCTCTACGTGGCCGTCGCGCAGGTGCTTGCCTACCTGCATCAGCTCAAGCAGTACGCCCGTGGCCGCGCCAAGCGTCCCGTTCTCAATCCGCAATTGCCTATCCCCGAAGAGCTGCAGCACGATTAATTTGTGAGTCAGTTCAAATCAGGCGAGCTTCTTGCAGTGTCCCTCCTGAGCGAGATCGACGCGTCAAGAAATTGAACAGCGGCAAGCAAACCTCCCGAACAAATCTCCAGAGCAGACAGCAAAGATGACACCAGGCGCCAGCGCACAACGCAACGATTTCATGACCAACGCCCGCAACCTGACCCGTGGCAACCTGGGGATTCCGGTGTTGCTGCTGGTGATGCTGGCAATGATGACGTTGCCGCTGCCGCCGTTCCTGCTCGATGTCTTCTTCACCTTCAACATCACCATCGCGCTCGTCGTGTTGTGCGTAGCGGTGTACGCGATGCGGCCGCTGGATTTTGCCGTGTTCCCCACCGTGCTGCTGGTGGCGACGTTGTTGCGTCTGGCACTGAACATCGCCTCCACTCGCGTGGTGCTGCTGGAAGGACACGAGGGCGGCGCGGCGGCGGGACACGTCATCGAGGCATTCGGTGAAGTCGTGATCGGCGGCAACTACACTGTGGGCATCATCGTCTTCATCATCCTGATCATCATCAACTTCATGGTGGTGACCAAGGGTGCTGGCCGCATCGCCGAGGTGAGCGCGCGTTTCACGTTGGACGCGATGCCCGGCAAACAAATGGCGGTGGATGCAGACTTGAACGCCGGTTTGATCGATCAGGATCAGGCCCGTGCGCGGCGCAAGGAGATCACTCAGGAAGCCGACTTCTACGGTTCGATGGACGGTGCCAGTAAATTTGTGAAGGGTGACGCCATCGCCGGCATCCTCGTCCTCATCATCAACATGGTGGGCGGCGTGGCAGTGGGCATGCTGCAGCATGACCTGGACTTCGCGATGGCCATGGAGCGCTATGCACTGCTGACGATCGGTGACGGTCTGGTCGCACAGATTCCGGCGCTGGTGCTGTCGGTGGCCGCCGCGATCATGGTCACGCGCAGCAACAGCTCCGAGATGATGGGGGCGCAGGTAGTGGGACAGATGTTTGCCACGCCGCGTGCGCTGGGTATCACGGCGGTGATGCTGTTCGTGATGGGCAGTGTGCCCGGAATGCCTCATGTCGCCTTCCTGGGGCTCGCGGGCGTCGCCGGTGCGGGCGCGTTCCTGATCTACTGGAAACAGCGTCAGCAGGTAGGTGACGCGGCGACGGCGGAGACGGTGCAGCAAAAGGCGCGGGACGACGTGGCCGCGGAACCGCAGGAGCTTGGCTGGAATGATGTCACGCCGGTGGATGTGATTGGTCTGGAGGTGGGCTATCGCCTGATTCCGATGGTCGACAAATCCCAGGGCGGGCAGCTGCTCAGCCGCATCAAGGGCATTCGCAAGAAGCTCTCGCAGGAGCTGGGGTTTCTCGTGCCGTCTGTGCATATCCGCGACAACCTCGATCTTTCCCCCAACGAGTACCGCATCACCTTGATGGGCGTGAATGTCGGCGGCGCGGAGATTTTTCCGGAACGCGAGATGGCCATCAATCCCGGCCAGGTGTTCGGCAAGGCGCAGGGCATTCCCACCAAGGACCCGGCCTTCGGACTCGACGCGCTGTGGGTCGAAGCCAGCCAGCGCGATCACGCGCAGACTCTCGGTTACACCGTGGTGGACAGCAGCACCGTCATCGCCACGCACATGAACACCCTGCTGCAGAAGCACTCCCACGAACTGCTCGGCCACGAGGAAGTCCACGAGATGCTGGCGATCCTCGGCAAGAGCTCCAAGAAGCTGGCCGAAGACCTGCCTTCCCAGGTCAATACCAATGTATTGCTCAAGGTGCTGCAGAATCTGTTGGTTGAAGGCGTACCCATTCGCGACATGCGCACGATCGCCGAGGCGTTGGCGGCAGCAGGCGTGCGCAGTCAAGATCCCGGCGCTTTGACTGCGGCGGTGCGAGTCGCTTTATCGCGCGTCATCGTGCAAGGCATCTATGGAAGCGCGGCGGAGCTGGCTGTCATGACCCTGGAGCCGACTCTGGAACAGATATTGCTTAAAGCTGTACAACAGTCATCACAACAGCAGCAGGCAGTGGAAGACAGCATGGTGATCGAACCGGCAATGGCAGAGCGTCTGCAACGCTCATTACTCAACGGGGCGCAGAATCAGGAGGTGGCAGGCAGGCCGCCCGTGCTGTTGGTGCCAGCATCACTGCGCGCTCCCCTGAGCCGCTTCGTGCGCTTCACCATCAGCGGACTGCGGGTGCTCTCCTACCAGGAGATCCCGGACAACAAGAAGATTACGATTACGGCGACTATCGGGCAGCAATAGGAAAAGACGATGAAAGTGAAACGATTTCTGGCGCAGGATATGCGTCGCGCGCTGGCCCGTATCCGTGAGGAGATGGGCGCCGATGCTGTGATTCTCTCGAATCGTACCCTGGACGAGGGCGTCGAGGTGGTAGCGGCCTCGTTGACCGATCAGCCGGAGGCACCCTCCACGATGTCGGCGGCAAAGTCGCCCACCGGCAGGTCTGCATCGGGCAACTCCACCGAAGATTACGCGGCGGCGATTCAGGCCGCTGTGGACAGGTCCCACCGCGGGCGTGCCTCCGCCGATCTAGCCTCTTCAGAACGAAACTCTTCAGAACGAACGAGAGACGAGCGAGCTGCTGCAGAAAAAAACTCACCTCAGACCCAGGCTCAACGTCCGTTAACCGATGCCGACGCCAGTCGTTCCACTGCGCCACTCTCCGGCGTCGCCGCCTTCGAGTTTGGTCGACTGCAGCGCGAAGCCCAGCACAACGCCAGCACCCCCTATCTGAAGACAACCAAAGACCAGCAGATTCGCCTGTCCGACGGCAGGCGTCCGGCAGCGGATGAAAGCTACCGTGCCGCAGAAGAGCGCGAGGCGCGCGCCACCGCAGCCAGCCAGTTCGACCAGTTCAGCCAGCAGGCAGAGGGCGCCGAGCAGCGTGAGATGACCGTGATGCGCGCCGAGCTCAACGGCATCCGCCGCCTGCTCGAACAGCGTCTGAGTGGCCTGGCCTGGGATCAGTTCGCGCGGCGCAACCCTGCCCAGGCCACCGTCTGGGAGCGCCTGAACGCCATGGGAGTTCCCGCCGCTCTGAGCCGTTCGCTGCTGGAGTCCCTCAAGCCTGATCTGTCTGCTGCCGAAGCCTGGCGGTTTGCAATTGCCTCCCTGTCGCGCCGTGTGCCGGTGCTGGGGACAGATATTGCCGCTCGCGGTGGCGTCTATGCGCTGCTCGGGCCAACCGGCGTCGGCAAGACCACCACTATCGGCAAGCTCGCCACCCGCTGCGTGCTGGAGCATGGCTCCGATGCCGTGGCACTGGTCACCACCGACAGCTACCGTGTCGCCGCTCATGAGCAGTTGCGCACTTTCGGACGCATCCTGGATGTCAGCGTGCGGGTGGTTGACGAGACCCACAGCCTGCGGCAGATTCTCGATTCGCTGCAGCACAAGCGACTGGTGCTGATCGACACTGCCGGCCTGCATCCGAAAGACCCCGGCCTGCAGTCCCAGTTGCAGATGCTGCGCGAGTGTCGCGAGGTGCGTAAACTGCTGGTGCTGGCCTGCACCAGTCAGGCAGGCGTGCTGGCCAATGCCTGCAAGACCTACGCTCCGGCGGAGCTCAGTGGCTGCATCCTCAGCAAGCTCGACGAGGCAGGTACTATCGGAGAAGCGCTGGCGCTGACCATCGATCTCAAGCTGCCCGTCGTCTATGAAACCCACGGGCAGGGCATTCCTGACGACATGCGCGTGGCGCAGGCTCATAATCTGGTCAGCAAGGCGGTGGCACTGTCGGTGCACAGTGCCGACGAGAAGGAGCGGCTGATTTATGAATTCGGAGGCGCCGTGGCGGACGCGACCGGTATCACCGAGGGCGGCGCGCTGGCGGCGGAAAATTTTGACGGTAGTCTGCGGGCTGCCCAGAGGAGTGGCCGATGAAGCCAATACAGGTACTGGCAGTCACCGGTGGCAAGGGTGGGGTCGGCAAGACCAACGTCTCTGTGAACCTGAGTCTGGCACTGGCTGCGGCCGGCAAGCGGGTGATTCTGATGGATGCGGACCTCGGGCTGGCGAACGTCGACATTCAGCTCGGGCTGAAGGCAGACAAGACGCTGGCGCAGGTGCTCAATGGCGAGTGCATGTTGCGCGACATTCTGTTGACGGCACCGGGCGGGGTGAAGGTGATTCCCGCCGCCTCTGGCGTACAGTCTCTGACGCAGCTGGGGCCGCGCGCCCACGCCGGATTGATTCAAGCCTTCAGCGATCTCGATGACCAGCTCGACGTGCTGGTCATCGACACGGCAGCGGGCATCTCCGAGAGCGTGGTCAGCTTCGTGCGTGCAGCGCAGGAGGTCATGGTGGTGGTGTGTGACGAGCCGTCCTCCATCACCGATTCCTATGCGCTGGTGAAGCTGCTCAATCGTGACTATGGGTTGACGCATTTCCGCGTGCTCGCCAACATGACGCGCAGCCCGGAAGAGGGTCGGAATCTGTTTCAGAAGTTTGTGAAGGTGGCCGAGCGCTTCCTGGATGTCACGTTGCAGTACGCTGGTGACATTCCCTGGGATGAATCGGTGCGCAAATCGGCACAGCGCCAACGGGCGGCGATCGAGGCTTATCCTGCCAGCAAGTGCGCTATTGCCTACCGACAACTGGCCGAGCATGTCTGCCAGTGGCCAGTAAGTCGGCAGGCGAGTGGGCGTTTGGAGTTTTTTGTTGAGCGGCTTCTGCAGAGCGAAGCGGCGCATCTTGAAACGGTACCTAATGCGGGTTGAAAAAATATGATGACAGCAGCGAGTGGTGCTTCCATGTACAGCGAAGTACAAACCGACAGCATGAATGACATCGTGATTCGTTATGCGCCTCTGGTGAAGCGCATTGCTCATCATCTGTTGTTGAGAATGCCTGCCAGCGTGCAGATCGACGACTTGGTGCAGTCCGGCATGATCGGCCTGCTGGAGGCGGCGAGAAAGTACGATCTATCCAAAGGGGCCAGCTTCGAGACCTATGCAGGCATCCGCATTCGTGGCGCGATGCTGGACGAGATCCGCAAGGGCGACTGGGCACCGCGTTCCGTGCACCGCAAGTCGCGTCAAGTAGCGGAAGCAATCAAGACCATCGAGATGCGCACCGGCACCGACGCGAAGGATCACGATGTCGCAGCCGAACTGGGGATGGAACTCGACGAATATCACCTGATTTTGCAGGATGCCTCGGGGAGCCGGTTGTTCAGCTTCGACGACATGCTGGAGGGAGATGACTCGGCCATCGAGAAGGTGGCGGGAGAAATGCCGAATCCTTTGGACGGTATTCAGAGCGAGGCGTTCCGGTCGGAGCTGGCGGCAGCGATTGCGGGCTTGCCGGAGCGGGAGAAGCTGGTGTTGTCGCTTTACTACGACGAAGAGCTGAATCTGAAGGAGATTGGGCAGGTGATCGGGGTGAGTGAGTCGCGGGTGAGTCAGATTCACACCCAGGCAGCTCTGAGGTTGAGGGCGCGGTTGGCTGAGTGGGGGTGATTCGGTTTGTGGTTATGCAGGGGGTGGGAGGGGGCCCGTGGTGACACGCCCGTGAATACATCCCTGTAGGGCTCGGTCGCGCCATCCATGGCGCTCAACGGTCACCACTGGCCCCCTCCCACCCCCTGCCCAGCGCATTGGTGGTCCCGTCCTCCACTCAAGGGGGGTAGGCATAGGCAGTGGGGCGCGCTGCCTTGGTGGATGTTCTGCGGGTTGGTAGTTGTTCTTCTCTTCTGATTTTTCCGGCGCGTTCGGCGTCAATTTTCCAGCTAATCTCCTGCCTCCACGCGCCGATCTATCAGCGTGTGTATTTGCCTTTTCCGGACGGCGGCACACTCGTCAGGCATGGTGGGCAGCGTGGGGGGTGGTGACCGTTGAGCGCCATGGATGGCGCGACCGAGCCCTACAGAGAAGTATTCACGGGCGTGTCACCACCCCCCACGCTGCCCACCATGCTTGCCGCTGGTGTGCCTCCCACGATGCAAAAACAAAATATCTCACTGAAAAGCTAAATAAATCCCGCCAGCCATCGATAACCACAACAGGATAAATCGCGTTGTGCCCGAACCTGATGATTTCATACCCGATTTCTCACAGGGCAATGTGGAGGCAGATTTGAACAAGAACATGAAAATCCTCATCGTTGACGACTTTTCAACGATGCGGCGAATTATCAAAAACCTGCTCAGAGACCTGGGCTTTACCAATACCTCGGAAGCCGACGACGGCCACAGCGCCTTGCCGATGCTTCAGCACGGGGACTTCGATTTCCTTGTCACCGACTGGAATATGCCCGGTATGACCGGCATCGACCTGCTGAGGGCCTGTCGCGCCGACGAGCGCCTCAAGAGCCTGCCGGTGTTGATGGTGACCGCCGAGGCCAAGCGCGATCAGATCATTGCAGCCGCGCAGGCGGGCGTGAATGGCTACGTCGTCAAGCCTTTCACTGCAGCGGCATTGCAGGAAAAGATCGAGAAAATATTCGAACGTATCGACGCCCACAGCTAAGGGATGGAACCTTTCAATGCCCAGCACACAATACGAAGAACATGCCGACGGTGACATCCTCAACGGCGCTGATGCGACGACCGACGCAATGACCGAGGTGCTGCGCGAGCGCACCCGTGAATTGCTCCGCAAGCTCGACGAGGGCGACATTGGGGCTGCGAATCACCTGATCCGGGATCTCAATACCGCCCGGGATGAGACGCTTTATCTTGAAGTTGGTCGCCTGACCCGTGGCCTGCACAACGCCATTCGCGATTTTCATCTGGATATCGGCCTCAGCGGGCACAGCCGTGTGAAGAATGAGATATCCGAGATTCAGGACGCCGCCAGCCGTCTGAACTATGTGATCAATCTGACTGAGGATGCCGCCAACACCACCATGGATATGGTGGAGGCGGGCGGGCCGATCGTGCAGGGACTCGCGGAAGAGGCTGGCAACCTGAGAAAAGACTGGGCGGCGTTTCGGCAGAAAGGAGAGTCTGCGCCGGGGCAGGAAGGGCTCTACGAGCGCGTCGATGCGCTGCTTGATCGCACGGTTCGTGACGCCTCCAGTGTGCATCAGAGATTGAACGAAATTCTCATCGCGCAGGGCTATCAGGATTTGAGCGG
The DNA here is from genome assembly GCA_030645995.1 of Gammaproteobacteria bacterium. Lineage (GTDB taxonomy): Bacteria > Pseudomonadota > Gammaproteobacteria > Pseudomonadales > Pseudohongiellaceae > UBA5078. Next base: position 26,293 of record JAUSMU010000362.1, read on the forward strand.
CCAGGTGATCAAGCGTGTCATCGCGCTGGTCAACGAGGTTGAGCAGAGTCTGGTGCGGCTCGTGCGTCTGGCTAGCAATGTCGAGGCAGTCGCCGGGCTGAGTATGCAGCGCCGAGATGGCGTTCAATCTGCTGCAGGCATCTCGGCGGCTGCGGATCCTGTCGATGACAGAGCACTGCGTGCTGAAGGGCCGCAGATGAAGAACAGCAAGAATAATGTGGTTTCCGGGCAGGATGATGTAGACGACCTGCTGTCCAGCCTCGGATTCTGATTCCGGTTTTTAGACGAAAATTCTGCAACGGGTGAGTGAGCGATGAGCTTCTCTGACGACGAAGAAATACTGGAAGACTTCCTGATTGAAGCAGGGGAGATTCTGGAATTATTGTCTGAGCAATTGGTGCAGCTGGAACGCTGCCCCGATGACGCACAACTCCTCAACGCGATCTTCCGTGGTTTTCACACTGTCAAGGGTGGTGCCGGGTTCCTGCAGCTCACGGCGCTCGTCGAGTGCTGTCACATCACCGAAAATCTCTTCGACATTCTGCGCACTGGCCGCCGCTCCGTCACACCCGAATTGATGGACGTGGTGTTGCAGGTGCTCGACGCCGTCTATGTCATGTTCGCGCAGGTGAAGGAACGCGAGGAGCTTGACCCTGCGCATCCGGATTTGTTGGCCGCCGTGGGAGCTCTGGTGGCCGGCGAGGATCACACGCTGCAGATCAAGAGTCGTCATGCGGAGGAGGCGCCTGGGCCGACCAGCCACGGTGCCGCGCAGTCCGGCGGTGATGCTGTCGCAGATGATGTCAGTGCTGAGAGCAGTAGTGACGACATTACTGATGAAGAATTCGAACAGATGCTGGCAGTGTTGGACAGCTCCTCTGCCGGTGTGCAGGCGTTGAGTGATTCTGAGACTGCTGAGTTGTCCGGTGCTGGCAGCAACGAAATTACCGATGATGAATTCGAGGCCCTGCTCGACACGTTGCATGGCAGCGGCAAGGGGCTCAGTCATGGCATGTTGCATGACAGTCCTCCACAAAGCAGCCCAGCACAAAAAAACTCCTCACAGAAAATCGAGCAACCCGAAGCGGTTGTTGTCAGTGAGGCGAACGACGAAATCAGCGATAACGAGTTCGAGGCCTTGCTCGATGCCTTGCATGGCACCGGCAAACATCAGGGCGTGCCCGCCGCCAAGACTGCGAAGAAGCCAGCGCTGGCGCTGGTCAAAGGCAGCGCAGAGCCTCTCAGCAAGGATTCTGGCAAGGATTCTGGTAGGAGCCCCGGCAAAGACTCCAGTAAGGATTCCAATAAAGATACCGGCAAAGACGCCGCCGCTGAGACCACCGTGCGTGTGGACACTCGCCGCCTCGACGAAATCATGAACATGGTGGGCGAACTGGTTCTGGTGCGTAACCGCTTGGTGCGAATCGGCGAAAGCAGTGCGGACGAAGTGCTCTCCAAGGCGCTCGCCAATCTGGATCTGGTGACGGCTGATCTGCAGACCGCCGTGATGAAGACGCGCATGCAACCGATTCGCAAAGTGTTCGGCCGCTTCCCGCGCGTGGTGCGCGACCTGGCCCGCAGTCTGGGCAAGGAAGTGTCACTGGAGCTGATTGGTGAAGACACCGACTTGGACAAGAATCTGGTGGAAGCGCTGGCTGATCCGCTGGTGCACCTGGTGCGCAATGCCGTCGACCACGGCATCGAGATACCCGCTGTTCGTGAACGCAATGGGAAAGTGCGACAGGGCACCATCCTGTTGGCCGCAGAACAGGAAGGGGATCACATCCTGCTGACCATTTCCGACGACGGCAACGGCATGGACCCGAACGTGCTGCGCAACAAGGCCGTGGAGAAGGGCGTGATGGACCGCGAGGCGGCCGATCGTCTCAGTGATGAGGAGTGCTTCAACCTGATCTTCGCGCCGGGCTTCTCCACCAAGGAGCAGATCTCCGATGTGTCCGGTCGTGGTGTGGGCATGGACGTGGTCAAGACCAAGATAGCCCAGTTGAACGGCTCCATCGCCATTCATTCGCGACCCGGGCAGGGCTCGCGCATTGAGATCAAGGTGCCGCTCACTCTCGCCATCATGCCGACGCTGATGGTCATGGTTGGTCAACAGGCTTTCGCGTTGCCGCTGGTCAGTGTCAACGAAATTTTTCATCTTGATCTCAAACGTACCAATGTCGTCGATGGTCAGCAGGTGGTGACGGTGCGCGAGAAAGTGTTGCCGTTGTTTCATCTCAAGCGTTGGCTGATTCGTGGCGAGTGCGGCGTTCCTGCCCAGACCTGCGCGCACGTTGTCATAGTCTCGGTCGGGACGCAGCGGATTGGTTTTGTGGTGGATGATCTGGTCGGACAGGAGGAAGTTGTGATCAAACCGCTGGGACGTATGTTGCACGGCACGCCTGGCATGGCCGGTGCCACCATCACGGGAGACGGACGCATCGCCATCATTCTGGATGTCCCCGGTCTGCTCAAGTGCTACGCGGGTTGATGCCATGAAGATACGTGTGCTGGTAGTCGATGATTCCGGATTCTTTCGCCGCCGTCTGTGCGAGATGATCAATTCCACTGATGATCTGGAGGTTATCGGCACTGCTGCCGACGGCCGCGAGGCGATTGAAAAAGCCCGCGAACTGAACCCCGATGTCATCACCATGGATTACGAGATGCCGGTGATGGACGGCATTACCGCAGTGCGCGAGATCACCAGGGCGCAGGGCATCCCCGTGCTGATGTTTTCCTCGCTCACCTACGAAGGCGCGCGTGTCACTCTTGATGCGCTGGAAGCAGGTGCGATTGATTACCTGCCGAAGAATTTCGAGGATATTTCCCGGCACACCGAAGAGATCAAGAAGACGCTGCACGACCGCATCGTCACTGTTGCCCGCAGCCGCCGGGGGCTTCGTCATTCCGCCCGCGCGCTGTTCGACGCCCCGGTGGCGACGCCAGCGGCTCCCATCGTCGCGGCGCCTCCGCGTGGTATTACTCGCAAGCCTGCGCTGGTAATCATCGGTGCCTCCACTGGCGGGCCGATGGCGCTGCAACAATTGCTGGTGAAATTGCCGGCCAGCTTTCCGCTGCCGATTCTGTTGGTGCAGCACATGCCCGCGACATTTACCCGGGCCTTCGCCGAGCGCCTCGATCGGCTCTGCAACATTCGTGTGGCCGAGGCGATGGATGGTCAGCAGTTGCAACCGGGGTGTGCGTACCTGGCACCCGGTGGCAAACAGATGCTGGTGGACTCGCGCAATCAGGGTATGGTGCGCATCGTGCCGGGCGATGAGCGTCTGCATTACAAACCTTCTGTGGATGCCACGTTCGGTTCTGCTGCCAACGAGTTTGGTGGCCGGGTGCTGGCGATGGTGCTCACCGGCATGGGCTCGGACGGTCGCGAAGGGGCACGCATGCTGCGCTCCCAGGGCGCCAGAATCTGGGTGCAGGATGAGGCCAGTTGCGTCATCTATGGTATGCCTGCGGCGATCTCGAAGGCAGGGCTGGCCGATGAAGAGTTGAGTCTGGACCGGCTGGCGCAGCGCCTGCTGGAAGAGCTTCCCGGTTGAACTTCCCAGTTGAACTTCCCAGTTGAACTTCCCGGTTGAGGGGCAACGATAGTCGCAGGAACAGGTAGCCATGCACATTTGGGCGGTAGCAAATCAGAAGGGCGGCGTTGGCAAGACCACTACCACGGTCGCGCTCGGCGGGCTGCTGGCTGAGTCGGGCGCCCGCGTCCTGCTGCTGGACCTCGATCCGCAAGGCTCGCTGACGACCTATTTCGGGCATAGCCCCGAGTCCATGCCGCGCAGCAGCTTCGATCTGTTTCAGCCGATGGCCGACGTGAGCCGCGATGCGTTGCAGCAGATCGTGCTGCGCACCGCGTATCAGAACCTCTGGCTGCTGCCTGCCAGCACCGCGCTCGCCACGCTCGAACGCAAAGCAGTCGGGCAGGAAGGCATGGGGCTGGCGATTTCCCGCACGCTGACATTGCTGTGGGACGACTACGACTATGTGCTTATCGACAGCCCGCCCACGCTGGGAGTGCTGCTCATCAATGCGCTGGCCGCCTGCGAGCTGATTCTGATTCCCGTGCAGACCGAGTTCCTCGCCATCAAGGGGCTGGAGCGCATGCTGCACACTCTGGGCATGGTGACCCGCTCGCGCCGCAAGCCGCTGCGTCATGTGCTGATTCCAACACTGTTTGACCGCCGCACGCAGGCCGGTATGTTGAGCCTGCGCCGTTTGCGCGGCACTTATCCGCAGGAGGTCTGGCGCTCGGTGATCCCTGTGGACACACGTCTGCGGGATGCGAGCTCGCGCGGCGTTACCCCGTCCGCACTCGACCCTGGCAGTCGCGCCGTGCGCGCTTACGGGCTGCTGCTGAAAAACCTGCTGGCCGGCGATTATCTCGCCTCGGCGACGAGCTGAGGAGGCCTTCATGAATAATCAGGAACTCAAGCTTTCCGCTGTCTCTCTGTCCGCAGTACTGAGCCCGCCCGATGCGGTGGTGCAGGACTATCTGGACTTCATGCTGCGAGCGGTGACGGAGACTGTCAGCGAAGCGGTGGTGATCAAGACGGCGCCGAGTACACCTGCACGGGCGCCCGTCGTCGAGGTAAGTCGGCCCGCTCCTGTGCCGGTCATCGAGACTTTTGTTGAGCCTTTTGTGGAAACCAAGAGCAACACCATCGTGGTCACGACCGCACCGGTGGCTGCTCCAGCTCCAGCCCCAGCCCCCGTCGCCAGCCCTCGTGGCGCCAATGGTCGCCCGCTGTGGGCTCAGGCACCGTTCGAGTGTCTGCTGTTTCAGGTGGTTGGTCTGAAGCTGGCGGCGCCCTTGGTCGAACTCGGTGGCATCGCCCGCATCGGCGATGGCCTGACGCCAATATTCGGGCAGTCGGACTGGTTCATGGGGCTGTTGCGCTGGAACGATCGCAATATTCGCGTCGTCGATACCGCGCGGCTGATCATGCCGGAGCGTCTGCCCGCGCTGGTCGAGGGGCAGCGTCCCCCGTATGAATTCGTGTTGCTGATCGAAGGTACGGACTGGGGGCTCGCCATCGACAGCGCCACCGAGGCCATGCATCTGCAGCCGGACGAAGTGCGTTGGCGCGCCAGCCTGCAGAATCGGCAATGGCTGGCTGGTACGGTGCTCGAGAAGATGTGCGCGTTGCTGGACATGAGCAGCGTTGCGCGCCTGCTACAGGCCGAGACAACAACCGAATAGGGGCGGGCGGTCCGTGCGCTGGCACAGACTGTGCATTATTCAGGCGAATGCAGAGCAGCCTCTGCCACCCGCGCCTGAATATTGACGCCTGCAACAGCCACAAGCCAGCTGCAGGTTCCATTTAACGAGTGAGGTGAGAAGCATGGCCGAACCAGTCAGAAAATCTCTGCAAGCAGCGCAGGAGCAGGTCCTGCAATGGGTGACGTTCCATCTGGACAACGAAACCTACGGTGTCAACGTGATGGCGGTAAAGGAAGTGCTGCGGCACACGCAGATCGCGCCGGTGCCAGGTGCTCCCGATTATGTGCTCGGGATCATCAACATCCGGGGCACGGTAATCTCGGTGATCAACACGCGGCGGCGTTTTGGTCTGCAGGATCAGGAACCGACGGACAACACACGCATCGTCATCATCGAAGTCGGCAAGCACGTGGTCGGCATCATGGTGGACAGTGTGGCAGAGGTAGTTTATCTGCGGCAGTCGGAGATCGAAACCTCGCCCTCAGTGGGCAAGGATGATGGCGCCAGATTTATTCAGGGCGTCTGCAACAAGAACGATGAGTTGCTGATTCTGGTGGAGTTCGAAAAGCTTCTCAGCCAGGACGAGCTGGAAGAATTATCGCAGAGTTGACGGCAGGGGATTGCAGTGAATTTCCCGGCTGGATGTGTCAGCTCTTTACATGGAAAAAGGAGAACACGAATGATCCCAGTCGTTATTTTTGGTTTAGGTATCGCATTGCTGCTGCTGGCCGGTATCCTCGCGCAAACGTTGCAGACGCTGCGCGGCATGCAGAGCACCCAGGCCCGCATTGATGCGGACATCGAGGTGCTGCGCAAGGAGATCACTGCCGTCGGGCAGGGTGCCGTGGGCCTCGGCAAACGTCTGCAGGTGCTGCAGCGCCGTCAGCAGTCCACTGAACGTCGCCAGGAAGATCTGGAGTTCAAAGATGTCGGCAACATCGCCATCACCCACGCCAACAAGCTCGTGCAGATGGGCGCGGCCACCGATGAACTCATGAGCACCTGCGGCCTCTCGCAGGCCGAAGCCAATCTGGTGTCGCTGATGCATGGCAAGGCGAAGCAGGGGCAGCGGGGGTGAGGTTTGACTTCACCTGATCAAGTCCAATCCTCTATGGTTAACCCGGATACCCGCGAAAACTCACGTATGTTGTTGGTTACCAAGACCGCATCTATGCTGAGTGCGTGCGCGGCAATCAGCAGGTCGTTATTGCCGATGATCAGTCCCTGGTGTTTGAGGTTTGCCCGTATCATCCCATAGTGCTTGGCGGCGACTTCATCCCATGCGTCAATCAGCAACCTGCGGGTGAACAGCTCAAGCTGGCTGATCCTTTCGCTCCGCATCGCGCGAATGCCATTTTCGATTCCGAAGTACAACTCGCCATAGGTAACGCTTGAAATACACAGTTCGGGTGTGGCGCGGAATTTTCGCCGCAGCAGCTCATCGCGATTCTTCAACACATGAATACACGTATTGGTGTCAAGCATATACATCAGAAAGAGTCCCTTTCCTGAGGTGGTGTATTGTCTCGCTCAGCAAGGAAATCTTCGCCAAACGCTGTCGGTTGATCGAAAAAAGCATCCCAGCTCGGCTTAAGAGCAGAAATGATCAGATCGTCTCCTGACCTGCGAATGTAGACTTCTTTTGTCTCAAAACGAAACTCCTTGGGCAGACGGATAGCCTGACTGCGACCGTTCATGAATACCTTGGCGATGTGTTCGTTCATAGTTATGCCCTTGAAATGATATCTATCACTTGATATATACCATCAAGTCGCTACCTCGGCAATCCCCCTGTCTAGAGTGTAGCAGCGAAACCGAAAGAAGCATTTCGGTCTTTAAATGCAGCTGCTTGCTGTTAATGCCAATCTGTATCATTATAGTGCTACAGATGGATTGTTCGCCAATCCCATCCGAGTCCTTCCTCCACATCTTTTGGAGCACTCACCATGAAACTGCGTATCGACACTAATAGCGCGACTCCGGTTTTTCAGCAGATTATCGATCAGATTCATTTCCAGATCAGCACGGGCGAGCTGCCGGAGGACACTAAGTTGCCCTCCCTGCGCACTTTGGCCTCTGACCACCACTTGGCTATCAATACGGTGGCCAAGGCGCTGCGCCAGTTGGAGTTTCGCGGTCTGATCCGCTCTGCCGAGCGCAGTGGCTATGTGGTGGCGCCGCGCGATGACAGCATTGGCCGCTATCAGGCACGGGGCGTGTCCTCGGACAAGACCGAAGTTCACCGGGTGGTGGACAAGCTCGATCATGGCTTGTACCGCAACGCCTTCTGCAAGGTCACCGAGGACTATCTCACCGGTAATCCGGACAACTGCAACATCATTCATGCCGATGGCAGCGGCACCAAGTCGATCATCGCCTACTTGCAGTACAAGGAGACCGGCGATGCCTCGGTGTTCCACGGCATCTCTCAAGATTCCATCGTGATGAACCTGGACGATCTGCTGTGTGTGGGCGTGAATGGTCGTCTGCTGATTTCCAACACGGTGAATCGCAATGCGCTGAACTGCCCTGGTGAAGTGGTCGCGGCGCTGATTGCTGGCAGCGAGAATTTCCTGGCTCAGCTGCGCGAGTTCGGCGTCAGCATCTACAGTGGTGGTGGCGAGACAGCAGACGTGGGTGACCTGACTGGCACGCTGGTGGTGGACAGCTGTGTCGTATCGGTAATGAAAAAGAAGGATGTAATCACTGGTGCTTTGATGCGGTCAGGTCTGGCGATTGTTGGTTTGGCTTCCGCCGGTCAGGCCAGCTACGAGCAGCGCGAAAACAGTGGCATCGGTAGCAACGGCCTGACCAGTGCTCGCCACGAGATGCTTGCGCACTACTATGCCGAGAAGTATCCGGAGTCTTTTGACGCGGGTGTTTCCGCCGAGTTGATGTACTGCGGGCCTTATCGCCTGGAAGATTCGCTGCCGGATTCCAGCTTGACGGTCGGAGAGGCGTTGCTGAGTCCGACCCGAACCTACGCTCCGGTGATTTATAAGCTATTGGAAGAACACCCTAACCTGATTCAGGCGCTGGTGCACTGCTCCGGTGGCGCTCAGACCAAGTGCCTGAAGTTCGGCAGTAATATCCACTTCATCAAGGATGGGCTGTTCCCAACCCCGGCCATTTTCAACGCTATCCAGCGTGTCTCGGACACCGCTTGGAAGGAGATGTACAAGGTGTTCAACATGGGCCACAGGATGGAGGTCTATTGCCTGCCGGAGATGGTGGA
>JAUSMU010000364.1 GCA_030645995.1 Gammaproteobacteria bacterium
CCGCTCTTCGAATTTTCCCCATTCTTCAATGTACAGAAAGTGCAAGGAGTCCTTGATGTCTGCCATCAAAAAAGTCGTGCTCGCCTATTCCGGTGGTCTCGATACCTCCGTCATCGCCAAGTGGCTGATGGAAACCTACCAATGCGAAGTCGTGACCTTTACTGCCGATCTGGGGCAGGGTGAAGAGCTGGAGCCAGCGCGTGCGAAGGCGCAGGCCATGGGCATCAAGGAAATCTACATCGACGATCTGCGCGAGGAATTCGTGCGCGATTTCGTATTCCCGATGTTTCGCGCCAACGCTATTTATGAGGGCGAGTACCTGCTCGGCACCTCTATCGCACGTCCGCTGATCGCCAAGCGTCTGGTCGAGATTGCCAATGAAACCGGAGCCGACGCCATCTCCCACGGAGCCACAGGCAAGGGTAACGATCAGGTGCGTTTCGAACTCGGCGCCTACGCCCTCAAGCCCGGTGTAAAGGTGATTGCGCCCTGGCGCGAATGGGACCTGACTTCCCGCGACACGTTGATGGCCTACTGCGAAAAGCACGGCATTGCGGTTGAGAAGAAGCGTGGTACCAAGTCGCCCTATTCTATGGACGCCAACCTGCTGCACATTTCCTACGAAGGCGATCTGCTGGAGGATCCGCGCTCCGAGCCGGAAGAAGACATGTGGTTGTGGACAGTGTCTCCCGAAGATGCGCCGGATACTCCGACGTACATCGATCTGGAATACGTGAAGGGCGACATCGTGGCGATCAATGGTGAAAAGATGTCACCGGCCACCATTCTGGCAACACTGAACAAGATTGCCGGCGCCAACGGCATCGGACGTCTGGACCTGGTCGAGAATCGCTACGTGGGTATGAAGTCACGCGGCTGCTATGAGACTCCCGGCGGCACGGTGATGTTGAAGGCGCACCGCGCCATCGAATCGCTGACACTGGATCGCGAAATCGCGCACCTGAAAGATGAGTTGATGCCGCGTTATGCATCGCTGATTTATAACGGTTACTGGTGGTCGCCGGAGCGTCTGGCGTTGCAGCAGATGATCGATTATTCGCAGCAGTTCGTGAACGGCAAAGTGCGTCTGAAGTTGTACAAGGGCAATGTGATTCTGGCGGGGCGTGAGTCGGCGGATTCGTTGTTCGATATGAA
>JAUSMU010000366.1 GCA_030645995.1 Gammaproteobacteria bacterium
CGACCCCATCATCGTGCACCCGGACATTCGTCGCATGCTGCTCACCCAGCGCGCCTTCGCCGAGGGCGGTCGAGCGCTGAGCTACTTCCTCGCCATGCAGACGGATCGCGAGCGCTACAGCGATGATGCTCAGGTTCGCGAAACCGCCGAGGCCCTGCTCTCTCTGTTGACTCCGGTTGCCAAGGGTTTTCTCTCCGAGGTCAGTGTGGAGGCCACCAGTTATGGTGTGCAGGTCCTCGGGGGCCACGGCTATGTGCGTGAATGGGGCCAGGAGCAGCATTTCCGCGATGCCCGCATCACCTCGATCTATGAAGGAACCAGTGGCATTCAGGGCCTCGACCTGCTGGGGCGCAAGATCCTCGGCAGCCGAGGCAAGGCTCTGGAACCGTTCCTGCTGCTGGTCGGCGGCTTCTGTCAGCAGCACCCTGACGGCCCCTACACCGCGCAACTGCAGAAGCTCGTGCAGCAGTGGACAGCGCTAACCGGCGAACTGGGGGTGAAGGCTCTGCAGAATCCCGACGAGATCAACGCAGCCGCCTACGACTATCTGATGTTCTCGGGCTATACCGTCATGGCGTGGATCTGGGCACAGGCCGCCTTCGTGGCCGACACCGCATTGCAGAACAATCCGACTGAAAAAGACGCCGCGTTCTATCGCAACAAGCTGGTCACGGCGCGTTTCTATTTCGAACGTCTGCTGCCGAGAACACTGGCCCTTGCTGCGAGCATGCGCGCCGGTGTGGCAACGCTGCCGGAGTTCGATCCGCTGGATTGAGACAGAAGTTGTCGAGGCTGTGTCAGAACCAGAACGACAGCACTGCGGCGAGCCCCGCCAGCGCGCACAGCGCGAGCGAGGCCACCCGCAGTTGCTGATGAGGAATGCTTTTCATGCTGCGCCTGGCGATCACGAAGCCCAGATACGTGGCCGGCAGCAGGGGCAACGACAGCAGAATCTGTCGGCTGCCAAACTGACCGATGGGGGCGAGAATGATCAGCGACATCAGGCAACTGATCACGAAGAAGGCAGAGAGATTGGCGCGGATCAGATTGACCTCCTGATGCTGCCAGAGCAGTGCCATCGGTGGTCCGCCGATCGACGAGCTGGTGCCCATGAAGCCGGACATGAAACCTGCCAGCAACATGCGTCCCGGCGTTGGCTGCCAGCGCAGCGAGGTCATGCTGACCGCCACCGCCAGCAATACTGACAGGCCGATCCACAACGCCAGCCAGTCCTTGTCGATCCACAGCAGCAGCGCTGCCCCCAGCAATGACCCCGGCACCCTGCCGATCACAGCGTTGCCCAGCCCCCGGAAGGACACCTGCTGACGCATGCTCAGAACATTGAAGACAGACAGCACCAAGGCACAGGTCGTGACGGGTGCGGGAACATAGTAAGGATCAATGAAGTACAGAATCGGTGCGGCAACGACCGCCAGGCCGAAGCCCAGGGCGGTCTGCACAAAAGCGCCCAGCATGACAACTGCACAGGCAATCAGAATTTCCATCGAATGACCGCAAGAACTATCAGCAAAAACTGTCAGCAAGAACTGTCAGCAAGAACAGACAGCAAGAGTTAAGAGTAGAAAACGCGGTCGATGTTAACAGCTCTGCTCACTGTCCGTCTGCATCAAGGCAGAAAGATATCTCCAGTGATATTGCGATATTCGGTACTGCCGGAGCCGTCTTCCAATATGGTAACTGCCTGTTCCACATCCATGACGTCGATGCTGCCGGAGCCATCGCTGATCGAGACAGTGCCACCGACCTGGGCGATGCGCAACTCTCCGGAACCATCATCCACGACCACACTGCTCATCACATGACTGATATCAATGGAGCCGGAACCGTCGCGAATGTCGACCGCGCCGTCCACCTGCTCCACGTTGATCTCACCAGAACCGTCCTCGATTGTGACGTCGCCGACAATGTTGCGGACATTGATGCCGCCCGAGCCATCGTCTATGCGCAGCGTGCCGGTGCCACTCACCTGAATATCGCCACTGCTGTCCTTGATCGTGACCGCCAGCCCGGCCGGGATGCCGATGTCCAGGTCGATATAGGGGTAATGATTGATCCAGAACGCGGACTCGATCTCCGGGATCACTGCCTGCACCAGCAGGACATCACCATTCAATGCGTGCGCCACATCCATGTCATCCAGATAAGCCTTCCTGGCCGAGCAGACGCGGGCCTCTACACGCACCTCATCTTGTCCGCCGTCTTGTGCAGGCAGTGCATGTACAGCCAGAGCGCCGGTTTCCGCGCGTATGCTCAGACGCTGAACGGCGTCGACGAGCACGGTGAATGACACGGTTTTCTCATAGGTGCAGACATCCGCCACTACCACCATAGGCAGCAGTAGAATGAGGAAAGAGGTAAACAGGGTGACGCGTTTCTTGAGTGACAAGCCATGGCTGGTCGTGTGTGTTTCCATTACTGAAAGTCTCCAATTTGTTCGCGGTTGATAATCGTAAAAAGCCTCGTGGTCAGCGTTTTTGCGAAGCCTTTGCGCATTCGCGGCGGTTTCGGCTTTCTTTGAGGGACGATTCAGCAACATTTGCGCCAACTAGTTTTCTATTTTCAACTCGCTGTTTTATAAGGCCTTATTTTAAATTTAGGCAAAGAATCAGAAATATTGCTCGCCAATTCGTGCAATTGTTGGCGAATATCCACACTTCGATTTCTGTGCCAAACTCCGTGTGTTTTTCATCGGCGCCATACTGTATATTGTTACAGTTTATGATTTACAAACGACGGTCTATCAATAGCCCAGCACAGGTATTGCCATGCATCCAGAGCAGTCCGCCAAACACAATTCCGGCACGAGCATCGTCATCAAGGGTGCACGGCAGAACAACCTCAAGAACCTGAGCCTGACACTGCCCACCGGCAAACTGATTGTCATCACCGGCGTCAGCGGTTCTGGCAAGTCCACCCTCGCGTTTGACACCATCTACGCCGAGGGGCAGCGCCGCTACGTCGAAACCTTCTCTGCCTACGCACGCCAGTTCCTGGACCGCATGGACAAGCCCGCAGTGGACAGCATTCAGGGCATCCCCCCGGCCATCGCCATCGACCAGAGCAATCCGGTGCGCACCTCGCGCTCCACCGTCGGCACGATGACCGAGCTCAACGACTACCTGAAACTCGCCTTCGCCCGCCTGGCCGTGCTGCACTGCCCCGGCTGTGCGCGCATTGTGCGCAAGGACAGCGCCCAGAGCATCGTCGCCGATCTCTACCAGCGTCTGCAGCCGGAACAGCGCGTCATCATCTGCCTGCCGATCCGCGTGCCGCACAATTTCAGCGAGGAAGAGGTCGTGCAACTGCTCGGGCAGCAGGGTTACACCCGTATTCACTCGCGCGCGGGCGACGTCGTCGAGGCCGTGCAGGATCGGCTGCGCCTGAACGCCGACAACCGCGAGCGTCTGGGTGAGGCGCTGGAAATCGCCATGCATCACGGCAATGGCCGCGTAGTCGTCTATGCGGGAGCGGACCCTGTGGGAGCGGGCCCCGCCCGCGATGACCTCTCTAATCAACCCACCACCCCTCTACGTTACTCCAGCCACCACCATTGCCCCGACTGCGACATCGAATTCGCGCAGCCACAGCCGAGCCTGTTTTCCTTCAACTCCCCCATTGGAGCTTGTGAGGAATGTCGCGGTTTCGGACGCATCATTGGCGTGGATTTCGGGCTGGTGATTCCGGATGAAAACAAGACGCTGGCACAGGGGGCGATCAAGCCCTGGCAGACACCCAGCTTCAAAGAGTGCCAGGACGACTTGTTGAAGTTTGCACGCAAGCGCGGCGTCCCGGTCAACACGCCATGGCAACAACTCAGCCACGAACATCAGCAATGGGTGCTGGAGGGCGAAGGCTCTTCCGAAGATGGGCTCTGGTACGGAGTGCGACGCTTCTTCCTGTGGCTGGAAACCAAGTCTTACAAGATGCACATTCGCGTGCTGCTGTCGAAGTATCGGGCGTATACCGAGTGTCATGTTTGTCATGGCACGCGTCTGAAAGCCGAGAGTCAGTGGTGGCGGTTGCATGGTGGCGGGAACAGTCACAACATCCACGAGATCATGACGCTGTCGCTGGAGCGTTGCGCGGAGTTTTTCGCGAGCGTGGCCTGTGGGAGCTTGCCTGCAAGCGATACCGCTGACTGTGGGAGCTTGCATGCAAGCGATAGAGGGAGCCAATCGCGTGCAAGGCACGCTCCCACAGAGGCGACACAGTTGCTGATGACGGAGATCGGCTCGCGGCTGGGGTATCTGCTCGATGTCGGCCTCGGCTACCTGACGCTGGACCGGCAGTCGCGCACGCTCAGTGGTGGCGAGGTGCAGCGCATCAATCTGACCACAGCGCTCGGCACCTCGCTGGTCAATACGCTGTTCGTGCTCGACGAGCCGAGCATCGGCCTGCACTCCCGCGACATGACGCGCATGATCCGCATCCTGCAGCGCCTGCGCGACGCGGGCAACACCCTGATCGTCGTCGAACACGATCCGCAGGTGATGCTGGCCGCCGACCTCATCCTCGACATCGGGCCAGGCCCGGGCAAGGATGGCGGCGAGATCCGCTTCATGGGGACGCCTGCGCAACTGCTGCGCTACAAGGACAGTCTGACGGCGCAGTATCTGAACGGCCAGCGCTCGGTGTTGGATCTGGTGTTGCAGAAGCAAGCTGGTGGTGTGGCGGAGGTGGCGGCTGAGTATTTTTCGCGGGACAGATCGCGCGACACATCGCTGGACAGATCGCGGGCCAGGCCCGCTCCCACAGGGACTGCGTCCATCCACATCACCGGCGCCCGCGAACATAACCTGCAGAATATGGACGTCAGCATCCCGCTCGGCAGGCTGGTCTGCCTCACCGGCGTCAGCGGCTCGGGGAAATCCACGCTCATTCACGACGTGCTCTATCGCGGCGCCTGCAAACATTTCGGGCAGGCCACCGAAGCCCCCGGCGCGCACACCGCGATCACCGGTCTGGAACATGTGCAGGACGTGGTCATGGTCGACCAGAGCGCCATCGGCAAGACCACGCGTTCCATCCCCGCCACTTATGTCGGCGCCTTCGACGTCATCCGCCAGCGCTTCATCGCCGAACCCTTGGCGAAGGAGCGCGCCTATACCATCGGCACCTTCAGCTTCAACGCCGGCAATGGCCGCTGCCCTACTTGCAGTGGTAATGGTTTCGAGCATGTGGAGATGCAATTCCTCAGCGACGTCTACCTGCGCTGTACGGAATGCAACGGCCAGCGCTATCGGCGCGAGATTCTGGAGGTGCGAATCTCCGGCGCCACACCCGGCCGCAAGACCATCGCCGACGTGCTGGAGATGACGGTCAGCGAGGCTCTGGCCTTCTTCGCGGACGACGCTGCGGTGCTGACCTGTCTGCAGCCACTGCTGGATGTCGGCCTGCAATACGTGCAACTGGGTCAGGCCGTGCCCACGTTGAGCGGCGGCGAAGCTCAGCGCCTGAAGCTGGCAGGCCATCTGGCGGAGATCGCGCAGGGCCAGCAAAAATCGGCCAGTGCCGCGCGCAAGCGCGGGGCCGCCACGCCAGGCAAGGGTCTGCTGTTCCTGTTCGACGAGCCGACCACCGGCCTGCATTTTCACGACATCAGCGTGCTGATGAGCGCCTTCCGCAAGCTCCTCGACGCCGGGCATTCCCTACTCATCATCGAGCACAACCTGGACGTGATTCGCGCCGCAGACTGGCTGATCGACATCGGACCAGAGGGTGGAGACAAGGGCGGCATGCTGGTGGCGGAAGGCACCCCGCAGGAGTTCCTGCTGCACGGCAAGGGCCTCACGGCGCAGGCCCTGCGCGAGTACGAACAGAGCCTGCTGAACACCCGTGGCCGGGCTGCCGCACTGGTGCAGGAGGCGGCCACTGCGCTGCCAACCGTCGCGCCGGTCAGGGCTATCCAGATTCACCACGCCCGCGAACACAATCTCAAGAATATTGACGTCAGCATTCCGTGGAACAAGTTCACCGTCATCACCGGCGTCAGCGGCAGTGGCAAGAGCACTCTCGCCTTCGACATCATTTTCGGGGAAGGCCAGCGCCGCTATCTGGAATCTCTCAACGCCTATGCCCGCCAGTTTGTGCAGCCCGCTACCCGGCCGGACGTCGATGCGATTCACGGCATTCCGCCCACGGTCGCGATTGAACAGCGCACCAGCCGCGGCGGCCGCAAGAGCACCGTGGCAACCCTCACGGAGATCTATCATTTCCTGCGCCTGCTGTTCGTGAAGCTGGGCACTCAGCACTGTCCGCGCTGCGACGAGGCCATCGCGCCGCAGAGCCGCGACATGATCCTGGCGCGCATCCTCACCGACTGGAAAGGCCAGCAGGTGCATTTGCTGGCACCGATGGTGGTCGGCCGCAAGGGCGTCTACAAGGAGCTGGCAGCCTGGGCGGCTAGTCGAGGCTATGCGCGCATGCGCAGCGACGGCCATTACGTCGACAGCAATCCCTGGCCCCTGCCCGACCGCTACAAGGAGCACGACATCGAGATTCTGACCGGCTCGTGCAAGGTCAGTGCCCGCGATGAAGCGACGCTGGCGGCACTGCTCGACCAGACTCTCGAACTCGGCAATGGCCTGTTGATTGTGGCTTCCGCCAAGGCAGCCGATGGTGAGCGCAGCGCGGACATGCTGTTCTCCACCCAGCGCGCCTGCCCCTCCTGCGGCGACAGTTTCGATGAACTCGACCCGCGCCTGTTCTCCTACAACTCGAAACATGGGTGGTGCGGCACCTGCTTCGGCACCGGCGAGATCATTCCCAGTTTCACCGAGGAGCAGACCGGCGAAGAAGAGGTCTGGCTGGAGACTCCCGAGGATAAAGACGAGCCGCCGCCCGCCCGCATCTGCTGTCCGTCCTGCAATGGCCACCGCCTCAACCCGACCGCGCTGGCGGTGCGCCTCGAAGGCCGCTCGATCGCAGACTTCACCGGACTCTCGGTGCAGGACGCCGAGCAGCAGGTCGGCAAATTCCGCTTCGACAAGAAGGAGACAGCCATCGCCCGCGACCTGCTGCCGGAATTGCGCTCGCGGCTGAGCTTCCTCAACAAGGTGGGCCTCGGCTACCTGAGCCTGAACCGTGCCGCGCCGTCGCTGAGTGGCGGCGAGGCGCAGCGCATCCGGCTCGCCTCCCAGCTCGGCTCCAACCTGCAAGGGGTCTGCTACATCCTCGATGAACCCACGATCGGGCTGCATGCACGCGACAACGCACTGCTCATCAGCACGCTACGCGAACTGCAACAGCACGGCAACACGGTGATCGTCGTCGAGCACGATGACGCGACGATGGCCGAAGCCGATCACCTCATCGACGTCGGCCCCGGCGCAGGCAGCCGTGGCGGCGAGATCGTCGCGCAGGGCACGCTGGCACAACTGAAGAAAAACAAACGTTCTCTGACCGGGCGCTTCCTCGCCAACCCATTGCGCCATCCACTCGCCGATCTGCGTAATGACGAGGCGCGAGCTCGATGGCAGGGCGAGGCGCTGCGTATCGAGAAAGCGACACTGCACAACCTGCGCAATCTGAGCCTGGATATTCCCCTGCGTCGCCTCGTCGCCATCAGTGGTGTCAGCGGCAGCGGCAAGAGCAGCCTGATTCGCGGCGTGCTGTTCGATAACCTGCGGCAGGCGCTGCAGACCCGTGGCGCGCGCAGAAAGCAGGCGGCATGGCACGGTTGCGAAGCCGTGCTCGGCTGGGAGAGTGTGGATCGGCTGTTGCAAGTCGATCAGACGCCTATCGGAAAAACCCCGCGCTCCTGCCCGGCGAGTTACATCGGCATCTTCGACATCATCCGCAAGCTGTTCGCCGACACCGTCGACGCACGCCTGCGTGGCTATGGTCCGGGCCGCTTCTCCTTCAACGTGGCGGGCGGACGCTGCGAAACCTGTGCCGGCAACGGCATGCGGCGCATCGAGATGAATTTCCTCCCGGACGTGCGCGTGAATTGCGAGGAATGTCACGGCTGGCGCTTCAACGAGGACACCCTCGGTGTGCGCTACAAGGAGAAGCATATCGGTGAAGTGCTGGCGATGAATATCGACGAGGCCGTCGAGTTCTTTGCACCCGTTCCGCTCGTGCATCACCCGCTCAGTCTGCTGCAGGATGTTGGTCTGGGCTACCTGACCCTGGGGCAACAAAGCCCTACTCTGAGCGGAGGAGAAGCGCAGCGCATCAAGCTGGTTGCGGAACTGGCCAAGGCAAAACCATCGGTACAATTGCGCCGCAATACCACTACACACAGCCTGTATATTCTGGATGAACCCACCGTCGGCCTGCATATGGCCGACGTGGAAAAATTGCTGCGGGTCCTGCACCGGCTGGTGGACTCCGGTAACAGCGTCATCGTTATTGAACACAATCTGGATGTTATAGCCGAAGCGGATTGGGTCATCGACATGGGGCCTGAGGGTGGTGCTGGTGGTGGCAGGCTCGTCGCCCAAGGTGAGCCGCGCTCCCTGATTGCGAAGAAAAAATCCCACACCGGAATCCACCTGGCACGCTTGCTGGTCTGACGTGCAACTGACATCGAACAAAAAGTGTCCAGCAAAAGCTTCCCCCCTCTCAACAGCCGGGCTATGATAGTCCGGCTGTTGCCTGAATAGCATTTGTCAAATGGTGTTGCGCAGCAGCCCTGACTTTAATGCGGGAATTAGGGATCGACTCCAGTGTTCAAGGACAATAAAAACCAAGTCCAGCGTATCCTCATTCGCGGTGGTGTCATTGCTACGGGCGTTATCATCACAGCATTCGTAGGGTGGCTGCTCGCCCGTGCGGCATTCCAGAACTGGCAGACCGAGGCAATCACCGAGGCCGAACGGCTGAGTGCTGAACTTAACTATCGGGTGGAGCGTGAACGCGAGCCACTGGTGGCAATGTCCATCCTCTATTTTGGCTCCACGGAAGTCACGCAGGACGAGCTGATTGCCTCAACAGCGCAACTGGTAGCCTCCACCGCCCACGACCCCCTCCTGTCATTAGCCTTTGTCACAGCAGCGGCGGACGGCTCTTACCAGGTGCAACAGGGCTCCGGAGACCTCGACATTCTGCCTACCGGGCAGCTCTATACCCTCGACGAACACCTGATCCCCACCATCGAACAAGCCTTCAGCAGCAAACCTGCCATCATCACAGGAGGCCTCTTCAAGCGGGACGATGTCAGCTACCTGCCACTTGCCATCGCCGTACCCAACGCCGGCATTGAGGGGGTGCTGGTCTGCCTGATTGATTTCAGCCACTTGCTCACGGACGTGACTGTTGATTTCATCTCCAGCGGCACCAGCCTGGAGGTCTATCATCCGGAAAATCCGGAGATCAACCACTCCAGCCTGCCACCGCTGAATACTCCGGCGGAGCTGTCGCATCGCACACAGATCGACATGGGGCTGTACAGCTGGGAGTTGATCTGGCAGTTCGACGCAGACAACGGCAACCCGGTGAATTACCGACTGGTTTATGCGTCCATCATCATCGGCCTGGCCATCACCGCGCTGGTGACCCTGATCATCCACAACCTGCTGCGCCAGCAGCGGCGTATCGAACGGCAGGTGCGGCAGAAATCCGAGGAGCTCGAGGACACCCAGGGCAAGATGATCCAGCAGGGCCGCATGGCTGCGCTCGGTGGCATGGTGGCAGGTATCTCTCATGAACTGAACACACCGGTCGGCAACAGCCTGATGGCCGCCACCGTGTTGCAGAGCCGCACGGCGCAGGTGCGCAAGCTGCTCGACGACAACAATCTGAAGTATTCCGAGCTGAGCGACTATCTGGAATCGGCGACCGAAAGCACGCGCATCATCGAACAGAACATTCGCCGCGCCACCGACCTCGTGAAGAACTTCAAACAGGTGGCGGTTGACCAGACCAGTGAGCGCCGTCGCAGCTTCAGCCTCTCGGTGATGATCGACGAACTGGTGGCAACGCTGAAACCTCAGGTCAAGCATACGCCCCACACTCTGGAGGTCGACGTGCCACCGCATCTGCTGATGAACTCCTATCCCGGCCCGCTCGGGCAGGTGATCACCAATCTGGTCATGAACTCGCTGGCTCATGCCTTCGAGCCTGGCGAGAGCGGCTTGCTGCAGATCATCGTCAGGAAAACCGACGACGAGCACGTCGAGATGGAATACAGCGATAACGGCCGCGGCATCGCCATGGACATTCGCAACCGCATCTTCGACCCCTTCTTCACCACCCAATTGGGCAGGGGCGGCAGCGGCCTCGGTTTGCACATTGCCTACAACATCGTCACCGATATGCTGGGGGGAGACATCCGGTTGGATGAGAAGACCCGCAAGGGCGTTCGTTTCATCATCACCCTGCCTCGGGAGGCGCCGGAGCGGCGCCAGCGCGAACGGCAGGATCGCAGAGGTTCGCCATATGACTCCTGACAGCGACCTGATCAAATTCCGCCCGGAGGAACCGGTGAAGACCAGCCCCGCACGGCGGCACGGGGATTACTGGCGAGTGCTGATCGTGGACGATGACGACGAAGTTCATCAAGTCACTCGTCTTGCGTTGGACCGGGTTGAAGTGCTGGGCAGGCCACTGGAACTGCTGCACGCCACGTCGGCCGCCGAGTGTCTGGAAATTCTCTCCCGGGAAAAGAACATAGCCGTGCTGCTGCTCGATGTCGTCATGGAGAGTGATGGTGCCGGACTGCAGGCGGTGCGCCAAATCAGAGATGTGCTGGGCCTGGATGAGATCAGGATCATTCTGCGCACCGGACAACCGGGCTATGCCCCCGAAAAGCTGGTGATTCACGACTATGACATCAACGATTACAAGACCAAGGCCGAACTGACACACAGCGCGCTGATCACGTTGATGGTCTCTTCCATCCGCTCCTATCAACAGATCCGCAGCATCAACCAGCACCGCATCGGCCTGCAGAAGATCATCAAGGCCGGCACCAGTTTGCTGGAGCAGCACTC
>JAUSMU010000383.1 GCA_030645995.1 Gammaproteobacteria bacterium
GAAGCAGCTAAAAGTACTGGGCTCGCCCGAACCGCCCTGCCCGTCGGGCCGGCGAGGGTTAACTTAATAGACGACGCTACACATGTAGATCCAAAGGCAGCGGACTGACGGACGGGGGTTCAAATCCCCCCGCCTCCACCAGACAAAAGAAAGGCCCTGTCGGCGCAAGCTGACAGGGCCTTTCTTTTGTCTGGTCGAACCCTGGATTTCGGACTTGCACAGTCGGGGTAAGCGCCATGGATGGCGCGAATGCCGGAAATGCAGGAGCATTTTCCGGCGCAAATCAGACGTCGCATGACGACTGGACAGGACTGCCGTTTTGCACAGCGACGAAGGAGCTGCCCGAAGGGCGAGGCACATGGATGTGCCGAGTGAAATCCCCCTGACCTGCTTGACCATCGGAACGCGACACCATACAGTCAGTCCATGAGCAATACCTCCACCATCTCGACAAGACCCCTAAGCCAACGCCTGAAGTCAGCCATGCTTGTGTGCGTCGCGGCGCTTTCACTACTGGCAGCCCATGTCAGCTCGGCAGCGACACTGCAGCTGACCACCAATCAAAGCAGTTTCGGTCCGGGAAGCCTGCTCTATCTGTCGGCGGCGATTACTCCCACCAACGATGCCGGGCAGGCTGTCGATCTTTACGTGGTACTTGCCACTCCGGGCGGCGCCATCTTGACGCTCAACAGCAACCTCAGCTGGGTGTCCACGCTGGAACCCGTTGCCAGGGGATTTGGGCTGGCGAATCTGCAGGTGAATAATTTCTATGCGATGGTGCTGCCCGCCGGTGTGGCAAACGGCACCTACAGTTTTTATCTGGTCGCCGTTCGGGCTGGCAGTGATCCGGCGAACAGCAACAACTGGCTCGGTTATTCCGTCGCGCCCTTCACATTCACCGGTGGCGTCAGCGCCCCCGGTGTGGAGCTGACTACCAGCAATGGCACGTGCACCGTCAATCAGTACTGCAATGTTGCCCTCATAGCCGGAGTCACCGGCGGCTCGTCACCCTACAGTTACCGGCTGGATTCGCTCGCGTATGGCACGCCGCCCCCACTCATGACAGTGGATTTGCTGACGGGCAATCTCGAGGGAACTCCCTCACTGGCTGGCACTTACAACTTCCAGATCTGCGCAAGGGATATCGGCGGCAATCAGGACTGCCAGCCGGTGACGGTCACCGTTTCTCAGGCCACCACTCCGCAGACACAGGCGTGGGTTTTCATTGGCGGTGATGTCTCCCTGCTTGCCCGCATCACGCTGGACGGCGTGGTCATCAAGAACACCAACTCCTCCAACCTCTCCCACTACATGACCATGGCGACAGGAACCCACACACTTTCCGCCACATGCACGGAGGTGTATTGCTTCTCTTACCTGCAACTGGAACCGCCGAGTGGTTATGCCTTCTCGCCGACAGAGCTGCGAGCAACACCCGAGGAAATCCCCCCGGGTGCTACCAAGACTTTCACCTTCACGCTGACCAAAACCAGCAATTAAACACATTTTCCTCTCACAGAAATCTTTGCGCATCAGTGCGACAACAGTGAGCCGTCTGTGACCATTGGCGCCTATCTCAATGTCATGACAGCTTTGGGGTTGAATCCGCGGTTGGATTTCGGCATCACCAATTCAGTCATGCCGGAAATCGGCAGGCAAGTTGCCAATCATAAGGGTTACTTACAGCTAATTGCGCGCGGACGGAAATTGGTAAGCGAAGTGAACATCAACTGTTCGGCCAAACCGGACTGTGGAGATTTGCTGAAAACAGCAATGATTGCCGCTTGCTTTGGAGGTGACTTTCGTACTTGTGAGAAATCAGTAACGATCAGACCAGCACTTCAAGACCGTGCTTTTCAACCACACTCAACAATCGAAGAGCCATTCCGCTTGGGCGTTTCTGGCCGGTTTCCCACTTTTGAACCGTAGACTCACTGGTGTTCAAATAGCGCGCAAATACGGGTTGGCTAACGTGAGCATGCTCACGAATACGTTTGATGTCTTTGGCATTAAACTCCGGGACCGAATCCAAGCAGAGCGCGTCATATTCACGCAGAGTTGTTTTGGTAATAGCGCCAGCACGGTGCAATCCTTGTGCTGCACTATGAATGGCTGCAAATGCATCACTCTTGGGTTTTGCTGTAATAGTCTTAGTTGTCATGGCAGATCTCCAATAACTCCTCATCTCTCAACAGTGTGGCAATCTTGTCTTCTCCGGCATTCGCATAGTCTTTCGCCAATCTTTTGAATGCTGACAATTCATTCGGCGTGATGTTCTCACGGTCCTTCTTGGCATAGAGGTAGGCATAAATCCAATGCTTACCTGCCTTGGCCAGAATGATTGATCGGTGCATGTTGTCGTTTAGCCGCTTCTTGAACACCCCACCACCAAGATCATCAGCCAGTCCTTGAATAACTTGCTGAATGGCTCGACACAAATCCCCATCGGATATCTTCGCTTTGCGAGCTTCTTTGGCAAACCACGCCGTCTTGAAGGCTCGAACCGCTTTTGGGGACGATTTAGTCATGCGAAATGGTAACACC
>JAUSMU010000404.1 GCA_030645995.1 Gammaproteobacteria bacterium
CTGCAGTTGATCGAAGGGGCCCATGACCTCATCGAGCGACTTACCCATGACACCAATGACCTGAAGCCCCTCGGAACGAACCAGCGGCAGCATGTTCACCAGATAGTTATGTTGGCCATTGTCGAACGATGGTGCGACCCCGTCCGCCGAGATGAACTGCTCCAGCAGACCATCTCCGACTTCTGTCGGAAAGGTCGAGGCATGCATCTTCCACGGCGTGCCGGCAATCCGGGCAAAGAACGCATAATTGGCATTGGCGTCTCCCCCCAATACCTGCCACAGAGGGTCTCCCATCGGGAAGCCAATACTGAGCCAACCGACTGGCTGCGGGGCATTGATGGGAATCGTCACGATCTGGTGGAGAACCTCGCCGCTGGTATCCATCGGTGCAATCATCTGCGGGGAGGGAGGCGACTGCAGGATCGCAGGATTTACTCTGACAGCGCCGGATTGGCGGGTGGAGGCTGGCCCGGACACATAGGCAATCACATTCCGGTTCATGTCGGTGAGCAGCATGGCTGCCGCCTGAATGCGAAAGCCGTTATTCTGCAACGTCGCCTCAATGGCCAGCCTGTCCCCGGTTGCTATCGCCTCCCGCACAGTGGCATCGGCCGCGATCACCTGGCCTGCCAATGCCAGTTGCCGACTGCGCAGGAGGACGAGATTGCGCATGACATCGGATGCGATCTGCAGATCATGACCAGCGTTCTCGCGCGCGATGTTTTCATTGCTGACCGTCAGCACCATGTAGGCACCGACCTGGATCAACGCGAAAACCACGATGAAGACGTAGATGATCTTCCATTCGTACAAGCGATAATTCATGAACATCCTTAGTCTAAATTGCAAACTTCATATTGCAGGCTTCGTCGCAGCCTTTGTCGCAGCCTTAGTCGCAGGATTTTGTCAGGCTCTCTGCCCGCCATCCTTGTGCCCGATCAATTTTTGCGCAAATAAACACCCTGTGAGCAAATTAATCCAGCGCCTCAGTTTAATCAAGGAGCGCTGCAATAGATATCGCGACCAACCACAGTGATCTCCGGGATCACGGGAATCGCCTTGCCAAACTTTTACTGTAGAATGCTTTGCATCAGCAGGCTTGGCAGTCACCCGGCCAGGCAATTGCACCACGATTTTTCAGAGACGCGACACCAACTACAATTATCGAGGGCAGGTCCATGCACTTCAGTCTCCCGCTGCAATTTTTCCGCTCGTTGACAGGTGCGCTGAGTGCCCTGCTGTTTCTCGCAGGATGCAGCGAACCTGCAACCGAACCCAATGCAACTGCCGCTACCGATAGCGATACTGCGCCGGTAGCCTTTGACACCTCGTTGAACATGCGGGACTTCATGAACCTGATTCTTGACCCGGCAGCTGACGTCCTCTGGGATTCGGCAGGCTGGGTAGACAGCAGAGAGACAGGTTACGAGGAGCTCTACCCGACCACTGACGAGCAATGGGACTACGTGCGGCGCCATGCGGCACTCATCATCGAGATTGGCAACATGCTCGCGCTGCCGGGGCGGGCCGTCGACAACGACGCCTGGCTGACGTATGCCAACGGTTTAAGCCAGGCGGGAGCACTCGCCATGGAGGCTGCCGCCGTCCAGAACGAGGAAGACTTCTTCCAGGCCGGAGCACAGCTCTACAGCGTCTGTACCGCCTGTCACCAGTCCTACAATCCCGAAATCACTTCCAAGTTTGCCACCAACTGACTGGACGATGCGTCGCATGCCAGTGAAGACAGCGATTCGCCACAGCCCATGCCTCTGGCATGAGCAGAGGGTGTCCAGCGCCTCAGTCGTACTGATGCTGCTGACACTGCTGGCATTGACTGGCAATGCCCAGGCCCACTCCATCACCGGCAATGACGCCAATTTCGTGCAAGACATTGATGGCCCCGCCGTCGTGCCCTTCATCTATCTGGGCGCCAAGCACATGGTCACCGGCTACGACCATCTGCTGTACCTGATCGGCGTCGTCTTCTTTCTCTATCGTCCGGTGCAGGTGGTTCAATATGTCACCCTGTTTGCCGTGGGACACAGCATCACGCTGCTGACCGGAGTGCTGGCAGATCTGCAGGTGAACGCCTATCTGATTGACGCCATCATCGGTCTGTCCATTGCCTACAAGGCGCTCGAAAACATGGGCGGCTTCGAGAAGCTCGGGAGATTACACCCAGATCCCCGCCTGGCTGTATTCGTTTTTGGACTGTTTCACGGGCTGGGACTCGCCACCAAGCTGCAGGAATTCGAGCTTTCCCCGAACGGCTTGATCATCAATATCATCAGTTTCAATGTCGGCGTGGAACTGGGGCAGTTTCTGGCGCTATTCATCATTTTCATCGCGCTGAGCTATTGGCGCCGCTTCGCCAGCTACCTGCGTCATGCTTTCATCACGAACACCGCTCTGATGAGCGGCGGCTTCCTGCTTGCCGCTTACCAGTTCACCCACTATCTGCTCAACTGAGCCTGACCAACTGAACCGATGAATTCCCCGACATGCTGAGCGCAGGGGGTTGGAGATCCGCGATGACAGAACCAACTGACACCCAGCAAGCCCAAGCCCCACTTTCAGGCCGACAGATTCTGCTGGGCACCGCAGCCGCCATTCTGATCGCAGGCGCAGTATTGGTCGTAGCAGTTCTACCAGCCGAATTCGGGATCGATCCACTGGGTGTCGGTCGCGCGCTCGGACTACAGGAACTGGCCGACGCCAACGAAGGGCCTTTAGAGGCTCAAACCACGGCCCACAGAGCCGACACCGTGGAGTTCGTGCTGGGGCCATTCCAGTCACTGGAATACAAATACCGGTTCAATGAGGGCAACAGCATGATCTACTCCTGGCAGGCGACGGGCGCGCTGGTCTATGACATGCATGCAGATCCCGATAACTTGGAAGGCGAGGAATTTGTGGAGAGTTTTGACAAGGGAACCGCGACCAGCAGCATGGGCACTTACCACGCCCCGTTCACCGGCATTCATGGCTGGTTCTGGGAAAACCGCACCTTCGAGGAAGTGGTATTGCGTCTGCACAGCGCAGGATTTTACGAGGGCACGATTCTCTTTCGTGACGGTGGGGTCTTCGAACAGACCCTGGAGCCAGTCCTGAACTGACGGTTGTCGTTGCCGCTGAACAGCAACCCATTAAAAAGCCCGCACTGCCTTGGCAATGCGGGCTTTATTGAGCGCAGGCGGAGCTGTTATCTGTCGCCCGGATCGGAACCGTCGACTGGAGCACCAGTGCCGGAGGATCCCATGAACAGCTTGCGACCATCCGGGAAGGTGATGTCACGGCCATTGCCACGGCATTCCGGCGTGCACAGACGATCCTTGCTCTGATAACCCGTCACGATGATCTCAGCACCGATCTGCAGAGAATCGCGATTGATACCACGGCGCAGCAGTGTGTTGGGCGTGCCGCCCTCAACCATCCATAGCTGCTTGGTGCCGTCTTCATTGGTGTTCTCCAGATGTATCCAGGAGTGCGGATTGATCCACTCTACGCGAGTAATCGGCCCACGCAGCGCAATCGGCAGATTCGCATCGAACTCTGCAGAGAATGCGTGGTGTGCGGACGCCGGCATGCTCGCTGCGGCCATACTCCCCGCGACTGCCACCACAGCCATCATCGTCTTGATCTTCATATTCTCACCCCTTTGCTTGGTCTGAATTAACTTGGTCTCAGCGGTCAACTTCCTGTCCGAAGAGTTCATCCTCACGTCCCTTTCTGAACTGTCCGTACATTAGCTCTTCCACGAATTCCACGCACTTGAATTGCGGCAGTTCGAAGCCTTCTTCAAGTCTTCGGTAGATCGGCATACTGATAGTCCACGGACGCTCAAAAATATCCGGATCCTCCATCGTCGCTTCGTACTCAATCACATTTTCGCTGACGAGCGTGTAACGCTCGGTCACCTTGAGTTTGTAGGTGTGATAGTTGCCTGCGCGGTCAAACCAGGATCTATCGTCAAGACCTGTGACTTCGATGACGAAGGTATCACCGTCCCAATATCCATAAGACTGCCCCATCCACGCATCCAGGGGCGGTTCACCCGGGTTTTCGAGGTAGACGTTGCGCACTGCACCGGCGAACGAATAGGCGATGAACATTGCCTGCTGGCTCTGGAAAATCTGGAAAGGGTGCGGCATGTAGGTCGCGCGGGGGACGCCCGGCATAAAGCACTTGATCTCGGGATCGCTGGTCAGCCAGTTTTCCTGATTGGTCTGGCGCTGCGCCAATGCTTCCGGCTTGTAGGGTATGGTCCCGCCATCCACGACAGAGTAACTCGCAGGCACTGAACCTATAGCCCCCATCGCCACGATTTCCGGAGCCGGCACCGGTACGAAATCACCTGGCACCATTGCGAGGGCAGCCTTGGCAGGCGCCGATTCGAGATTGTTGTTCGCTGTGGTCATGACCTGCCAGATACCGTTGAGATCAGGCTTGCCGTCGGGTGTCCTGGGGATAGTGCTGGCCGGGGCGGCGCTAACAGCGGCTGCAGCAGGATCTTCCGCAGGTGGGGTTCCCGCTGGAGAGCAGGCGGCCAGCGACGCCAACAGAAGTGCGGCAGACAGGCAATTCAACTTCTTTTTACAACCGAGCATGTTTCAGGACCTCCGCTTTTGGTCGGCCGATATAAACACTTCGCCTCAAGGAGTGTCAAGCCATAGAAATCAAGCAACCTGCAATGATGAAGTGCTGCACGGAGTACCGGAAATCCTCTTGAAACGCTTGCGCTCTTGGGGCGTTACGGAATCGCCTGGCTGAAGCTCTACATGGATGGGGACGAGCGTTATCGTCAGTTCGTCGAAGGGTCAGCCCGGCAGGCGGATGACGCGCTGTTTTCGCGCTACACCCTGGGCGAATAAAGGCAAAACGAATGGAGCAGGAGAGCGATCAGCCGGATTTCTTGCCGGTAAACGTACCGGTGGCCATGCCTCCCAGATCCACGGTGCCGGTGAGGGTGCCGTCGTCCTGCAGCGTGCCCTTGTAAACAACAGAGCCCGCCTCGCTCGTCAGCGTGAACTGGAAATCGTCCCCTGTGGCAGTCCCGGCGAAGTCTGTATCGCCGAGCTGACCGGTATAGTGCCCGGTCACAGCGCCATCGCTGCCCTGCGCCATGGTCACGGCGGCATTGCCGGTCTGCCCCATGATATCAACGGCGAAAGCCCAGCTGCCGCTGACGTCAGCGCTGGCAAATTGAGCGCCCAGCGTGAAGACTGCTGCGATAGTGAGGCGTGAAATTCTGGAAATTGTGTTTTTGAGCATGGTGAAGAATCCCCGAGGTACGTGGTTAAGAATGCGGGTAAAAAAGTAACACGGGCCCCCTCGGTACCGCCAGAAGATCTAGGCGGCAACTGACCTTGCAATACATCTGTCTGTCGATTCACCCCTGACCGGCGATTAACCCCCAACTGGCGATTAACCCCTGACCGGCGCCCCCCCCTCGAATGCAAATCAGCGCGGAGGATCCGTGCGCCCGTGGCGCGTCTGGTTGATGCGGTACCAGCCGGCAATGCTGAAGCGATCTCTCTGCGCGGGCAGCACTTCGTGTGGAATATCCTCGCTCAGAAAGACCACCAGAGTCCCCAGCGCCGGGGTTACTCGTCCCACCTCCATGTTGCCGTCTGCCGCATAGAGCACCAGCTCCCCGCCATCTTCAGGCTGCCATTGCGAGTTGAAGTAGGCGACCAGCGAGACTACCCGGTTGGTCCCGTCTCCCCCGGCGGCGTCCAGATTCGACTGCGCCTTGAAGGCGTCAAGATGCTTGCGGTAGAAGGCTCCCGGACCATAGTGCGCGAAGTGACTCTCAAAGGAGAAGAGCCCGAGAAACAGGCGTCTGTTCAGATAGGACTGCAGACGGCCGGACCAGTCCAGCCACTCCCGCTCTGCCGCCGTCGCGCCTTCTATCCAGAGAATTTCGTCCCGTCGAACCTGCGCGACGACGGCGTGATCAGTCCCGCGGCCAATGCCGGCTGGGCTGAAATCGATTGTGCCCATCGAGTGCAGTTGCTGCTGCAAGGCAGTACTTAACGCGGTGGGCAGGCAGGCGGGGAGGACACTCCAGGAGTTTGCCAGGAGATCTTCGGCGATGCGGGCAAACAGCTTCTCTTCAGCAGCAAGGGCAGCGGCCAATGGATCAGTCCTGCTTCTTCTTGCTGAAGGTGCGCGGTTTTTTGAACCCCAGCGGCGTGCCATCCTTCTTGATGCGGGCACGGCCAGCGGCCGCGTCGCCAAGGGCTGCTGTCTCCACTGAAACTTCTGCCGCTGCGGTTTCACCTTGCGCGGCCGTGGACGCCTGAGCCACTTCCTGCGCCTTCTTGACGCGGATGCGACTACCTCCCACCTCGACGTTGTTCAGTATCCGAATCGCCGCTTTGGCCTCATAAGGGACGGGCATGTTGACGAATCCGAACCCCTTGGAGCCGCCGGTCGCGGAATCCATGACGATGGTGCAGGACTGCACGCGCCCCTGTGCCTGAAACAGGGCGAGAAGCTCTGCCTGTGTCGTTTCCCGAGCAAGATTGCGGACTATGATTTTCAACGCTATTCCCCGAATGACTGGTGCGGTGCCAGGGCAGAAGGCCCGTGGCGGCGGCAAGATACTGCAATTGCAGCCGTGAGTCTAACGGCGTGAGTCTAGCAAGCTGCCGGGAAATAAGCAGTAGTCGCCTGAGCACGCCTCCTTTATAATGCCGCGCGCCTGCAATCGACAATCACAATTACAACCATCAAGCCCGCCGCAGTCTCAGCAGCGCCTGCAGGGCCACTACTGCCGCAATTCCGCAGTGACTCTCACCCGCAACACTCATCTGCAAAGAACGGACAATACTTTGATTACTGCCTCCAATATCACCATCCAGTTTGGTGCCAAGCCGCTTTTCGAGAATGTTTCCCTGCGTTTCGGCAACGGCAACCGTTACGGCCTGATCGGCGCCAACGGCTCCGGCAAGTCCACTTTCATGAAAATCCTCAGTGGCGAGATTCAGCCATCCGCTGGCAACGTGAACGTGGATGCCGATGAGCGCGTGGGCATTCTGCGCCAGAACCAGTTCGCCTTTGAGGACTTCACAGCGATCGACACGGTGATCATGGGCCATGACAAGCTGTGGAAGATCAAGGAGGAGAAAGACGGCATCTACAATCTCCCGGAGATGAGTGAAGACGACGGCATGCGCGTGGCCGAGCTGGAGATTGAGTTCGCGGAACTGGACGGTTACTCCGCCGAGGCCAATGCCGGGGAGCTGTTGCTGGGCCTGGGCATTCCATTGGAGCAGCATTACGGCCCAATGAGCGCCATCGCGCCGGGCTGGAAGTTGCGCGTGCTGCTGGCGCAAGCCCTGTTCGCCGATCCGGACATCATGCTGCTGGACGAACCGACCAACAACCTCGACATCAACGCGATCCGTTGGCTGGAAGGCATCCTCAATCAGCGCGACTGCACCATGATCATCATCTCCCACGACCGTCACTTCCTGAACAGCGTGTGCACGCACATGGTCGATGTGGACTACGGCGAGCTGCGCCTGTACCCCGGCACCTACGATGACTTCATGATCGCCTCGACCCAGGCGCGCGAACGCATCCAGTCCGACAACGCCAAGAAAAAGACCCAGATTTCCGAGCTGCAGTCGTTCGTGAGCCGCTTCTCCGCGAACGCCTCCAAGGCCAAGCAGGCAACATCACGAGCCAGGCAGATCGAGAAGATCAAGCTGGAAGACCTCAAACCTTCCAGCCGCATCAGCCCCTTCATCCGCTTCGAACAGGAGAAGAAGCTGCACCGTCTCGCACTGGAGATCAACAAGCTGAGTCTGTCCTACGACGACAACATGCTGATCAAGAATCTCAACCTGATGATCGAAGTCGGCGAGCGGGTTGCCATCATCGGACCGAACGGTATCGGCAAGACCACGCTGCTGCAGGCCTTGACCGGCAATTTCGGCAAAGTGCCCGGCGAGACGCTGGCGGGCCAGGTCAAGTGGTCGGAGAATGCCAACATCGGCTACTACGCGCAGGACCACAACCACGAATTCGCAGACGACATCAATCTGTTCGACTGGATGAGCCAGTGGGCCAGGCCCGGCGACGACGAGCAGGTGATTCGCGGCATTCTGGGCAAGATGCTGTTCTCCAAGGACGACAGCCTCAAGAAGGTCAAAGTCATCTCCGGAGGGGAGAAGGGCCGCATGTTGTTCGGCAAGATGATGCTACAGAAACCGAACATCATGGTCATGGACGAACCGACCAACCACCTGGACATGGAGTCCATCGAAGGTCTCAACCTGGCGCTGGAGAACTACCCCGGCACCTTGATCTTCGTCTCCCATGACCGCGAGTTTGTGTCGTCACTGGCGACTCGCATTCTGGAAATCTCGGCAAATGGCGTCGCCGACTTCAAGGGCGACTACGACGAGTATCTGCATCAACAAGGCGTGGAATGAGCGAGCAACCTGTGACCGATGCCTTCACCGCACTGAATCTGCCCTCCGAGCAGATCGACAACCTCACGGCACTGGGCTACACCCGCATGACTCCGGTGCAGGCGCAGGCGCTGCCGATTGCGCTGCAGGGCGGCGATCTGATCGTGCAGGCGCGCACCGGCAGCGGCAAGACTGCCGCCTTTGGCATCGCTTTGCTCAACCGCATCAACCAGCGCGACTTCGGCACCCAGACCCTGATCCTGTGTCCAACCCGCGAACTGGCCACCCAGGTCGCGACCGAGATTCGCCGACTCGCACGCTACCTTCCCAACCTCAAGGTGGTGGTGCTGTGTGGCGGACAAGCATTCGGGCCACAGGTCGGTTCACTCGAACACGGGGCTCACATCGTCATCGGCACGCCCGGGCGCATTCGCGATCACATCGAGAAGCAGACATTGAATCTGAGCCGCGTCAGCACTTTGGTGCTGGATGAGGCTGACCGCATGCTCGACATGGGCTTCTCCGAAGACATCGGGCTGATCATCGACCAGACCCCGGCAACGCGGCAGACCCTGCTGTTCTCGGCCACCTTCCCGCACGACATCGAAAGCCTGAGCGCCAAGTACCAGAAAGGGGCTCGCAGGGTGACCATCGAGGAAGGTCATGGTGCCGCCAGCATTGCCCAGCATTATTACAGCTGCGGCGCCACCGAGGCGGGCGACAGTCGCTATGTCGCGGTGCTGCGCCTGCTGCTGCATTTCAAGCCCGAATCGTGCCTGGTGTTCTGCAATACCAAACAGGCTACCCGTGACACCGCACGATTTCTCGTGCACGCGGGCTTGAGTGCCATGCCCCTGCACGGCGACATGGAACAACGCGAACGCGATCAGGTGTTGATCCAGTTCCGTCATCAGAGCTGTCAGATACTGGTGGCCACCGATGTCGCGGCGCGCGGTCTGGACATCGAGCAATTGCCGATGGTCATCAACTGCGAATTGCCGCGCGACCTCGAAGTCTACACACATCGCATCGGGCGCACCGGACGCGCTGGCAACACGGGCATGTCCTTGAGCGTCTTTTTCGAGAACGAAAGGTTCAGAGTGGATGCGTTGCGGGCACGCCAGGAACAGCTGTCGGATTCCGACATCCAGAGCATTGCAATGGTGCCGCAGGAACGCGGCAAACCCGCACCGCCCTCCTGGCAGACGCTGAGTATCGCGGGTGGACGCAAGAACAAGATCCGCCCAGGCGATGTGCTCGGCGCGCTGACTGCGGGAGGCGTGATTCCAGCTACAGCCATCGGCAGGATCGACATTCTGGATCATGCCAGCTACGTCGCGATCGACACCGCCCTCGTCAAAGAGGCGCTGGAGCAACTGGCAGGCCGTCCCATCAAGGGTCAGAAATTCAAGGTTCGGCGTTGTTCCATGCATGTGGATGCCGGCACGGAAGAAACCGGTTCGCCCTGGAAACGCTGACAGAGGGTAACCCGCATGCCGCCCCGAGCGCGTTGCCCACGCTGCCAGCGTCCTTCCCTCCGCTGTTACTGCGCGCAGCTGCCTTCCCCCGCCCTGCAGAACCACTGGCCCGTCACGATCCTGCAGCATCCGCAGGAAAGTCGTCACGCGCTCGGCACTGCCCGCATCGCACAACTGGGGCTGGGCGATTGCACGTTGCTCGTCGGCGACACAGAGACATTGCAGGCTGAGGTTGCAGGGCAGGTTGCTGAAAAGAGCATCGCGCTGATCTATCCTGGCACCGCCAGTCAGCCACTCTCGGTTCTGCGCGAACAGCCGCCACAACGACTACTCTTTATCGATGCCACCTGGCGCAAGAGTCGGCGACTGTTGCTGGAATCCGCATGGTTCGCCGCGCAGCCTCGTTATCATCTGGAATCCCCACCACCGAGTCGTTACCGAATCCGCAAGGAGCCGCACAGCGATGCACTCTCAACGCTAGAGGCTATTGTCCATGCGCTCGGCTTTGTAGAAGACGACGAGAATAAATACACGCCGCTGCTGCGGATCATGGACAGCCTGATCGACGAACAGATAAGAGAAATGGGGCTGGAGACTTTCGCGAAAAACTATCAATAACTACTATCAACGACTACAGCAGCGAAAAGACGGCGGCGATGCCACCTCCCAACAATAGAATGAGTGTGGGGAGAATGCTCAAACCGAAGCCCAGAGAGCGAGTGCCAGGATCAGAAACATAGGCGCGCAGATAGACCAGCCTGCCCACCAGATAGACTGCACCGATGCCGGCTCCGAGATCGGGCCGCACCCAGTAACCGAACAGGACGATGGCGGGAATGAAGATCACCAGCATTTCCAGAGTGTTCTGGTGCACCCGGTAATACCGCTCGAAAACCGGATGTCCGGTGATTGCCGGCGCGGCGACGCTGTACTTGCCACGCGCATTGCCCACCAGGATTCCAAAATAGAAATATTGCAGCAATGCTGCAACGATCACCAGTGCGACATACTCCATCGGGCCTGCTCCTTCTAAACGTGGTTTTTATTGTGCCTGTCCCTGGCTGTTCTTGATGATCTGCTCAAGATACGAACTGGAGCGAGTCACCTCATAACGCTTGAACTTGATGCGTGGATGCAGTTCCCGCATTCGGGAACTCAACAGTCCGTGAGCAGAATGTAACTGCGCATCAGTGATAATGCCATTGGTATCACACTCCTTGGCCAGACGCAGCAGGCGGTCGAAGTTCATGATGAAATTATCGGTATGTGTACTGCGTATCTGCGTGCCGTAAAACAATGGCTGCAGATCCACTCCCTTGCCCGAAAGCACCAGGAAATTGCGCGAAAAAATTTCGAAGTCGCCGGTGGCGAACAGATGCCACATTTCCATGGACTCCGCTTCCGAATAGGTTTCGTCGCCCTGCGGTCCCTTGCTCGATTGCAACAGCAGACCACTGATACCACCGAGTTGACGTCGGGTGTTGTCGGCAATCTTGAAGAAGGTCTCCTGACGGGCATTCATTTCCGTGGCGGCAATCGCCATGGTCTGCTTCTCGGACTGCACGTTGTTGTGGCGCAATTCGCGATTGTTTTCCGCCAGCACACTCTGCTGAATGAACAGCCCGATGACCAGCCAGAGGAATGCCAGAGGGGCAAACGCACCTTCCAGGAAGTTACCCATCTCACCGATGGGCAGATAGATGAAATAGCTCCAGCCGACATTGGTGGAGATATAGAGGACAGCCAGCAACAGCCACACCAGCGTCAGAATCAGGCCGAACAAAATCCTCCAGTCGTTGTGCTGATTTTCTATATCGCTGGGGATGTTCTTGTCCTGACTGACTTCTTCCAACTTTCTTTCTCCACCGATCTGCAATTCGGAATTTGCTTGCAGCGGGATTTTTCCCAATAAAACCGCGAGCTGCAGCGAACGCTGGGTAGATTACTGCCTGCCCTCTGGCGGGTCAACGAATAACAAGGCGGGGCGCCGCGCATTGCTATTGCGGGGCAGAAATTCGATAATTAGCCGCCCGCGCAAGCCACTGGAATCCGGTCGATGAGCAAGAAAAAAGACAGTGTATTCAACTTCGAGGAGTCTCTCGCGAACCTGGAGAGTCTGGTGTCTGCCATGGAAGATGGCGAGCTGAGCCTGGAAGAATCACTGCAGGCCTTCGAGAAGGGCATACGCCTGACCCGGGAATGCCAGGCCGCGTTGCAGAAAGCAGAGCAAACGGTGCAGATACTCATCGACGAGAATGGCAGCCCCGAACCCATCAGCTTCGATGTTGCCAATACCGTTGATGGCAGCGCCGTCGATGACGGTGCCGTTGATAACAGTGAAGCACAATGACCAGCCCTCTCTCCAGCACAAACGCTTCCCCCTCTTTCGCGCTCAAAGACTTCATGCAGCTGTGCCAGCAGCGCATTCAAGCGACACTGAGCACCCATCTGGAAGCCTTGCCCCCAAGTGCAATCGGGTTGCGCAGCGCGATGCAATACGCCAGCCTGCAGGGCGGCAAGAGGGTGCGTCCACTACTGGTATATGCCGCCGCACAGGCCCTGGGTGAAGATCTGGCGAAAGCCGACTTTGCCGCCAGTGCCGTCGAACTGGTGCACTGCTATTCACTTGTACACGACGACCTTCCGGCCATGGACGATGATGTCCTGCGCCGTGGCATCCCGACGGTACACATCGCCTTCAATGAGGCTACCGCCATTCTGGCCGGCGACGCGCTGCTGAGTCTGGCCTTTCGCCTTCTCAGCGACCCCCAGCACTTGGGCGTAAGCGACGGCACCAGCCTGCGCATGGTCAATTTATTAGCGACCGCTTCCGGCTACGAGGGCATGGTGGCAGGACAATCTATCGATTTTGACGCTATGGGACACACCTTGACGCTAGAGCAGCTGGAAAACATGCACAGCCTGAAAACCGGAGCCCTGATCAGCGCCAGCGTGCAACTGGGCGCATTGTGCACGGAGCGGGCGACAGCGGCACAACTGGCGGCACTGCAGCAATACAGCCGTTGCATAGGCCTGGCCTTTCAGGTGCAGGATGACATTCTCGATGTGATCAGCGACACCGCCACACTAGGCAAAACGCAGGGGGCCGATCAGGCACTGAACAAACCGACTTATGTATCACTGCTGGGGCTGGAAGGGGCAACCCGCAAGGCGCGTGAACTGTGCGATGCCGCTGTCGACGCACTGCGGGACTTCGATACCCACGCCGACGCCCTGCGGCAGGTAGCCCTTTATATAGTGGAGCGCAAAAGTTGACCCATTTTGCGCTTGATTGACGCAGTCAGGTCATTCCATTAAGTTAGCGCCAACCCGATCCATCAAGAGTAAGCACATCCAAATGCTCGACGAAATCCCCCTTAGCCGCCCTGACACTCCGCTGCTTGACCAGATTCAAAGTCCGGACGACCTGAAAAAGATAGACCCAGCCCAATTGCAAGACCTCGCTCGGGAAGTCCGCAAATTCCTGCTCTATTCTGTCGGGCAGACCGGAGGCCACTTCGGCGCGGGACTGGGGGTCGTGGAGCTGACTATCGCGCTGCACTATGTCTTCAATACTCCGCACGATCGCCTGGTGTGGGATGTCGGCCACCAGACTTATCCTCACAAGATTCTTACGGGTCGGCGCGAGCGCATGCTGACAATGCGACAGGCTGGAGGACTGGCAGCGTTCCCGAGTCGCGAGGAGAGCGAGTACGACTGTTTCGGAGTAGGACACTCCAGCACATCGATCAGCGCCGCACTCGGCATGTTGATCGCCGCCCGCGAGCAGCAGATCGACCGCCACACGGTTGCGATTATCGGCGATGGCGCCATGACCGCAGGCATGGCCTTCGAGGCGCTCAATCATGCCGGCGATATCGACGAGAATCTGCTGGTGATACTCAACGACAACAACATGTCGATCTCCAAAAACGTCGGCGGATTGTCGAGCTACTTTGCCCGTATGTGGGCGAGCCGCCCCTATAACTTCATTCGCACGGGGGGCAAGAAGGTCCTTTCGCACATTCCTCCGGCTTTGAAAGCAGCGCACCGAGCGGAAGAGTATATGAAGGGCATGGTGTCACCTGGCACTCTGTTCGAGGAGATTGGATTCAACTACATCGGTCTCGTGGATGGACACGACACGCTCGGGCTGATCGATATCCTTGCCAACATCAAACAACTACGCGGCCCGCAGCTGTTGCACATCGTAACGCAGAAAGGCAAGGGCTATACGGCATCGGAATGCGATCCGTTCGGCATGCACGCCATGAACAAGGTCGAGGCGAAACAAGCACAACCCGCCGCACGCAAGGTCGAAACTCCTACCTACTCGGCGGTGTTCGGACAGTGGCTGTGCGACATGGCGGTCGATCATCCGCTACTGGCCGCCATCACCCCGGCCATGGGGGCCGGATCGGGCATGGATCAGTTCGCCGAGAAATTTCCGCGCCAGTTCCACGATGTCGCCATAGCCGAACAACACGCCGTGACATTAGCCGCCGGGATGGCTTGTGACGGGCTGAAGCCTGTGGTGGCGATCTATTCGACATTTCTGCAACGCGCCTACGATCAACTGATACATGACGTAGCACTGCAAAACCTTGATGTGCTCTTTGCCATCGATCGCGCAGGACTGGTGGGCGAAGACGGCCCCACTCACGCCGGCAGTTTTGATCTGAGCTTCCTGCGCTGCATTCCTAATATGGTGGTCATGGCACCGAGCAATGAGAATGAAGCCCGGCAGATGCTCTACACTGGCTACTGTCACGAAGGGCCAGCTGCGGTTCGTTATCCGCGCGGCAAGGGGCCAGGTGTCGAGATACGCCAGGCGATGGAATTGCTCCCGATCGGCAAAGGCCTGGTTCGCAGAAGGGGTCAGGATATTGCCATTCTCGCATTTGGCAGCATGGTGACTACCGCGCTGGAAGTTGCAGAGATTCTCGACGCCACGGTGGTGGATATGCGTTTCATCAAACCTCTTGATGAGGAGTTGACGGGAGACATGGCACGACAACATCAGTTGATCGTGACGTTGGAAGAAAACACAGTCATGGGTGGCGCAGGGTCGGCCATCAACGAGTTCCTACTGCACGCGGACCATCGCGTTCCCGTCCTAAACCTAGGGCTGCCCGATGCATTCCTGAGCCACGGCAAAGTCCCTGACATCCTCGCCAAAGCCGGCCTGGACACAACCTCCATCGTCACCGCCATCCGCGCGCGACGCGCGCGGGTCAGACCCACGTAATATATTGATAATATTTAGTATTTTCCTCATTTCCCCGCAATTTTAAGGCTTGGAAGTATGATTTCTGCCTCAAAATCAATGCTATAGGAACCGCCGTTATCTCTGAGCGAGCAGAAGTCCGTCTGCTCAAGCACCTCACGGTAGCGAGCGGTTATGCCTAGATCTTTCTGGAATCGCCTTACAAACTCCTCGCTCCCAACGGCAAGACTCTTCGTCCATCGCTCGTCCCGCTGCAGATGTCCACGAAGCAACGCCTCCTGAACCCAATGCTTGCGCGCATCACGCATCTCAACTTCGGTCGTGAATCCAAGTAACTTCAACAAAGCGTCTGAATCAATAATCCGGTAGCGCCTGACGAGAGACTGCAGTTCCAGATATCCACAATGTGCCCATTTTTCCGGGTGATTCACGACTCCCGCTCGCACCATGTTCATATCAATGTAGACTAGACATTCCGCAAGATAGCGCTCGCTATCAACCGCCGTGGCATGATAACGATCCTCCCAGAAAGCCCCTCGGCGCGCTTTACGCTGGTTGTATTCCTGGGCCGTTCTGCCTTCAATTAATTGCATTGCATCCGCTATCTCACCAAGGCCGCGATCCTGCACCAGGAGATGGATATGGTTTGACGTGACAACGTAATTCAATACGCACAGCTGGTAACGCTTTCGCGCCTGGAACAGCCAATAGAGCCAGCGCGCGCGGTCACGGGAGAATTTGAATAGAAACTGCTGCTGATGGCAGCGATGGGTTATGTGCCAGACATGTCCCTGCAGGAAAAAACGATTGGCGCGCGGCATCCTTGCCCTCCGATAAACGATGTCTACCTGCTTAAAAGGTAGTACAAAACTGCATTCTTAGCCATCAAACATCACAAAAAATTACAACAAGTACTTAAATTTCATGCTGTTACGCGGGTCTGACCCGCGCGGAACCCGCGCGGATTGACTCAGGGGGGAGCAGTGCGTAGACTCGCCGGCATTGCGGTGCGGGCCTTGCGCGCGCCGCAATGCTGATTAGTTGTTCAGGTGCTCGATGGCTGCTCGTTCAAGGACTAGCCGCTGTCGAGATAAATGGGAAGCTGGTTTGATTCCAGCGCTGCCCCCGCAACGGTAATGCGTGACATGCTCTCAAAGGCGTGTTGCATGAGCCCGACACCAGCCTGACGATGAATTACACCTGTGATGAAGCGGAGGGCTCCATCGGTGGTCGGTTCAGTCGTCTCCTGTCGATTTTTTCCTGCCGCTCCCCTCCCTCATGAAACTTTTTTCATAGAGGAAAACCAACCATGCATTACCGTAAACTCCTGGCCCTGGCATGTACGACAGGCGCTACGCTATCCCCTTTGGCGTGCCAACCGGCACTTGCACAGAGTACCTCGTCAGAGTCCAACAGACTGAACGAGGTCATCGTCACATCCAGCCGCATCGCCACCCCGCTCCGGCAAATCGGCACCTCCGTGTCCGTGCTGAACAGCGACGACCTGAATGCGCGATCAAACGATTCCCTGCTCGACATCCTGCGCACATTGCCCGCCGTCGCCGTCAGCAACAACGGGGGACAAGGGCAGATCACGACGATGCGCATTCGCGGCGAAGAAGGCTATCGCACACTCACGCTGCTAGATGGCATGAAACTGTCGGACCCGAGCGTGACACAAGTGCAACCACAACTGGAGCACCTGCTCAGCAGCGGCATCGAACGCGTAGAGATTTTGCGCGGCCCTCAAGGCCTGAGCTACGGCGCCGATGCCGGGGGCGTGGTGAATATCAGCACGCGCCGCAGCACCAATGAATTACGCTCCACCGTGGATGTGCTATCCGGCGCCTTTGGCACGCGGCAGCTGAACGGCAACGTCAGCGCCGGCAATGATCTCGGCGACTTTTTCGTCTCCGCGAGCCAGCTGGAAACCGATGGTTTCAATACCCGCAAGGCCGACACCGTAACCGCTGATGATGACGGCTACGACAACACATCACTGCACGCACGCGTCAGCGTCAATGCTCGCGAAAATCTGCGACTGGAGTTGGTACACCGCGACGTCACGGGTGAGTCTGCTTACGATGGCTGCTTCCATCCCACGAACTACAGCCAGGTCCACGACTGTGACGTGGATTTTGAGCAACAGGCATCCCGTGCCTCTGCCACCTATGAAGGGGCAACCGGCACCCAATCCCTGGCCTATGCCAGAACAGCCACCGAGCGTGGCTACTTTACGCTGGGCGCACCGGCATACGATTTTACCGGCAAGACTCAGCGCTGGGAGTATCTGGGCACCGCTACCGGATTCGACACCTTCAATCTCGTCTACGGCGCCGATCTGGAAGAAGAGAACAATCATGGCGACACGCGTGACCAGCGTGGCTACTACATCGAATATCTCAGCGACTTCTCGGACGCGTTATTCCTCACCGCCGGAGCGCGGCGTGACGACAGCGACGACTTCGGCGATCACAACAGCTATCGCATCAGCAGCGCTTACCTGATTGGCATGCAGAACAACGCGGAACTGAAATTGCGTGCCAGCATGGGCACCGGGTTCCGCGCCCCCAGCCCCTACGAAGCTGCTTATAACCGAGGACCGTCCGCACAGCCACCAGCCTCGCTGGTCAGCCTGACCGAGGAAACCAGTGCCGGATACGAGCTGGCGGTGGAATACTACACGCCTGCCGGGTTGCACCTGGAGGCCGTGTACTTCGACCAGAAAATCGAGGATGCCATTCAGTTCGACCTGAACGCCTATTCCGGCTATCTGCAAGACGTCGGCAAGAGCACCTCAGAGGGTGTAGAACTCTCCGCCAACCTGCCACTGACGGCTCAGCTGACCCTGAACAGCAACTACACCTACAACGAGGCGCTGCGGCCCGACGGCAGCCAGCGCTTCCTGCGCCCCAAACATCTCGCCAACCTGGGATTGTCCTGGCAGAGCGCCGATGAACGTCTGCATCTGAGCGGCTTCTACCGTCGCTCACAGGACACCATCGACTCTCTATTAGGCAGCGCTGTGGCGCTGGAGGACTACGATGTGGTCGATTTGAGCGCCAGCTTTGACCTCTCCCGCATTCTCAACGTCTACGCCAGAATCGATAATGCGACTGACGCAGACTACGAGGAAGTGTTGGGGTATAACACCGCTGGCAGGTCGGTCTATGTCGGCATTCGCGCCAACTTCTGACAAGCCGTAAACCATCACCGCCGGGAGCCCCCATGAGCATGCAGGACGATAGAAACGCACGCCACAAGAAGGCGATGCAGCGCAAGAAGGCGCTGGTCGACGAGCGCATCGCCGCCGCGACCATCGACAAAGGGCTCATGGTGGTGCTCACCGGCAATGGCAAGGGCAAGAGTTCGTCGGCCTTCGGGATGCTCGCCCGCAGCGTAGGTCATGGCCTGCGCTGCGGCGTCGTGCAATTCATCAAAGGACAATGGGAGTGTGGCGAGCACCTGCTGTTCAAGGACCATCCCCTCGTGGAGTTCCACGTCATGAACACAGGCTTCACATGGGAGACGCAGGACCGAGACAAGGACATCGCGGCGGCCCGAGCCACCTGGCTGCATGCGGCCGAGCTGCTGCGTAACCCGCAGGTGCAGGTCGTGGTCCTCGACGAGCTGACCTACATGCTGACCTACGGGTACCTGGACGCTGCCGAAGTACTGCAGACACTTGCAGAACGGCCGACACACCAGCACGTCATCGTCACTGGACGCAACGCCAGCGACGCTCTGATGGAGTTGGCCGACACAGTTAGCGAGGTTCGGGATGTCAAACACGCATTCAATAGCGGCATCAAGGTACAGAAAGGGATCGACTACTGATGCGACACTTTTCATCCATGCGGTTTATGACTGGGTTCAAGACTGAACTCTTGGCGCTGACACTGGCGCTGACCTCCTCAGCAATCGCACAATCCAGCCCGCTCTCTATTAACCCGCCCGCCATCAACCCGCCCTCCATCAGCGTGACCGATGACAACCAGCGAATCGTCACGCTGGCCCAGCCCGCTCAGCGCATTGTCAGCCTGGCGCCATCACTAACGGAATTGCTGTATGCGGCAGGCGCAGGCGCACAGGTCGTCGGGGTGAGCGAATACAGTGACTTTCCACCGGAAGCCAAGACCCTGCCTGTCGTCGGACGCTATGACCTTCTGGACATGGAGACCATCGTCGCCCTCGCGCCGGATCTCATCGTCGCCTGGCGCACCGGCAATCCACGCTCCGCCGTGCAGAGCCTCATCGATCTGGGTTTCAACGTCTATGTAGCCGAACCCACCACCATTGCCAGCATTGCCGACCACATTGAGCGCTTCGCCACCCTGGCTGGCACGCAAGCTATAGGACTTGCCACTGCCGAACATTTTCGCGAAGAGCTGGCCCAGCTGGACAACACTTACCGGAACAGAGAACCCGTGCGCGTGTTCTACCAGGTCTGGAACGAACCGCTGATCAGCGTCGGGGGCAATGAATTGATCAACGACATCATTCGGCTGTGTGGCGGCAACAACATCTTCGGCGATCTGGGCCTGGCCCCCAAGGTGAGCGAAGAAGCAGTGCTGTTGCGTGACCCTGCGGTCATCATCGTCAGCGGCATGGACGCTTCCCGCCCCGCTTGGCTGGACGACTGGCTGCGCTGGCCACAGATGCAGGCGGTCGCCAATGGCCATCTCTATTTCGTCCCCCCTGATCTGGTCCAGCGTCACAGCCTGCGGGTGCTCAGTGGCACCGAGCAGACTTGCCAACACATCGAGGCCGCTCGCCACAGCCCTGTCAACAACCGTTAATAACAATGACTCTCATCTATCCACGGGAAAAACTGCACATTCACACCGGCAGGCAGGCACCTTGCTGGAAGAAAGGGGGACATCTTCGGCGATATTGTGCAGAGCCTCCGATATTTCCCGTGCCGTCGGACTATAATTTCGTACCTTGCGGCGAAGCGCTTTTTCCATGCTATTGCGACGACTGACACTCTTCTTGACCGGCTTCATGATGTGCCCTATCGGGTACGGTCAAACTCTTACTATTCTCAACTGGGATGCCTATCTCTCCGAGGAGGCCATCGCACAGTGGGAAGTCAGTACCGGCGCCTCCATCCGACAGATTTATTTCGACAACGACGAGACTCGCAACTCGCTGCTGACCTCCTATGACCAGAGATCCATCGACCTGGTGATCATTGATCAGGTCACGGCACCGGTCTTCGGCCGACGGGGAATCCTGTTGCCACTGGCAAAATATCAGGACACTCCGAATCTGCGCCATATCGATCCGATGTGGCAGGCCCAGTGTGGCGAATACAGCACCCCCTATCTCTGGGGAACCATGGGGTTGGTATATCGCACGGACAAACTGGCGAAGGCCCCTGCCTCCTGGCGCGACCTGCTGACGCCCTCCATAACCCTGAGCGGTCATATTGGTCTGCTGGAAGACTACATCGACACGCTGGCTCCATCTCTGCTGGTGCGCGGTGCAGACATCAACTCCAGCGACGAGGCGTTGCTGGCAGAAGTATTCGCCGAGATGCGCAGCCTCTTGCCCTCTGTCCTGACGTTCGACTATCCGATCACCTTCGTCGGCGAGAACCCAGAGGCAGACAATCTGCACCTCGCGCTGGCCTACAGCGGCGACCAATTGGAGCTCAACGAATTAAGCGGCGGCGATCTCTGGCAGTACGTCATTCCCAGCGAAGGCACTGTCTTATGGGTCGACTGTCTGGCGGTATTGTCGACGTCGCCTAATCAGGCACTGGCTTTCAATTTTCTGAACTTCATGAACAGTCCGGACGTTGCTGCCGCCAACTCGGAGGCCTTGTTCGTTGCCACGACCAATGCGGCGGCTTTGCCGTTACAGTCCAAGCACTTCCGCAACAATCCTCTTATTTATCCAGATGAGGAGACGCTCTCCAACAGTCAGAATTATGACTACGAAATGGACAATTCCAATGTACGCCTCCGCAACCGCATCACCAGCTCGCTGGTAAATATCCATGAATCTGAGTAAACGCTCGCTACTCGTCATATCACCCGTGGTGCTCTTGAGCTTCCTCGTGGCGTCGTTGATTATTTATGAGCAGGCGCAGTTGTTCGTCCAGCGCCAGGAGCAGAATCGACTCAACTATGCGGTCAGCCAGCTCGCCGCTGTCTTCAACCAGTACACGACATTCACCGAAAGCTATCTGCACGCCATTACCGAGAGCCAC
This sequence comes from Gammaproteobacteria bacterium, assembly GCA_030645995.1. GTDB lineage: Bacteria > Pseudomonadota > Gammaproteobacteria > Pseudomonadales > Pseudohongiellaceae > UBA5078. Next base: position 21,346 of record JAUSMU010000404.1, read on the forward strand.
GCCTTTCACGAGTATCTGCAAACCAGTGACGAGGCCTACAACGAGCTGGCACTGGTACGCAGCGTGGAAGACAGCCTGCGGAGCTTCCGGCAGCATCACTCCGACTACCTCAGCCTGGCGATCGCCAATCGCTCTCCCGAACCCGCCATCACGTATTACTTCGAGCTCAGCGACAACCCCTTCAGCACCATTTCCCCGGGACTCTCCGAATTTGCGTTCGACGTCTTCAAGAGCGGAAAGACCGAGCGCTGGAATTACCTGCAACCATCTGGTGAGCGCAATACAATCGTCAAGGCCGAGCTGATCGATCGCTTCACTCTCGCCGAACCCTTTCCCGGTCAACTGTCAGACAGTTTTGTCGTACAACTGGCCATCGAGCCCACCGAGTTCAATCAATTGCGTGCACAGCTGGAAGCCGAGCTGAGGGCAAATTTCGTCATCGCCGAGCAGCCACCCGAGTTTGCAGGATTGCAGGCGTCCGCCCAACTCAGCGGCAACCGCTTCCTGTTCGCCGGGTTGCCCGAGGATCATCTGCAACAGCAACTACGCCCGGTTACCGGATGGCTGATTGTGATCTCTCTGCTGTTCGCGACGACTGCCTCCATCTGCCTGCATGGTCTGGTGCGCCGTTATGTCACGCGCCCGGTGTCGGTGCTGGAGCGAGATCTTTCGGATGTCATCGCCGGGCGCAGCGCCAGCATTCCTGTCCGACAGGGAGGGGATGACGAGATCAGTCGTCTCGCCAACACCTTCCGCGCCCTCTATGGCGACCTCGCCAGTGCCTACGAGGCCACGCGCCGCCTGATGCAGCGCGACAACCTCACGAACCTTTACAACCTCAGCCATATCAATGAGATGGCTAAAGCTGCGCTGCAGGAGGCGAAGGAGTCGGGAGAACAGGTCGCCCTGCTCTATCTGGATCTGGACAATTTCAAGTTCGTCAATGACAAGTACGGCCACAAGTTCGGCGACGAGCTGCTGGTGGCATTTGCCTCCCACCTCTCCGAAGTGGCAGACATCGCCACCCGGAAGGCCAATCAGGAGCAGATTCCGCTGATCCTGCCAGGCAGGGTCGCCGGTGATCAGTTCTGTCTGCTGGTGCGTCATCCACAGGCCTTCATCATCATTCGCGAGATTGCCGAGCGGGTGTTGAATCTGCTGTCCAGCGGACTGAGCTTTGCTAATGCCCATTTCCCCATCACCGTCAGCATCGGCATTGCGGTATTTCCGCAGGACGCCGACTCTGTCAGCCAGCTGATCTCCAACGCCGACACGGCCGTGCATCAGGCCAAACTGCAGGGCAAGAATCAGATCGCCTATTACTCGCCAGCACTCGCGGGCAAGCTGCGACGACGCCAGGAAATCGAGACAGAGCTGAAGATTGTCAATCCGGATCAGGAGTTCAAGTTGGTGTACATGCCACTGCTCAACGTCCGCAGTGGAGAGCTGGATGGGTTTGAGGTGCTGCTGCGCTGGGATTCCCCGCGCTTCGGCAATGTTGAGCCGGATGAATTCGTGCCCATCGCCGAGTCCTGTGGCGTATTTGCCATGATCGATGAATGGGTGATCCGTATGGGTTTGTCGAGTTACCCTGCTATTCGCAACATGCTGGCGCGCGATTTCAAGATTTCATTGAACATCTCGTCTGCGCAACTGCAGCTCAGCAATCTGCAGGAGGTGCTGGATCATTACGCCCAGCGCTTCGGCATCCAGCCGCAGTTTATCCAGCTGGAGATCACGGAGACAGTCAACATCGAGTACACGTCCTACGCGAGCACTTTCTTGAACCAGTTGCACAATGCCGGTTATCTGCTGGCGCTGGATGACTTCGGGGCGGGTTTCACGTCGCTGCTGCGCATCGTGGAGTATCCAATCTCAATGGTGAAGTTCGACAAGAATTTCATTCAGCAGACGTTGAAGCGGGGCAACCGGCAGATCCTGAAGCCATTGGTGGAGTTGTGTCACACCAATGGGATGCTGGTGACGATGGAGGGGGCGGAGTCGCAGGAAGATATCGATCTGCTGAGAAGCTTCGATTGTGATTACATCCAGGGTTATTTCCTGGGCCGCCCCATCTCACTGGCAGACATGGAAGATGCTGTCCAGCGCCTTGGCCAGAATTCTCAGCCCAGTCGGGTGTGAGTCTTGGTGTGCTTCGTAGGGCGAGCGGGGTTGGCCGGGGTGGGGTCGTCAGGACACGCCCGTGAATACTTCCCTGTAGGGCTCGGTCGCGCCATCCATGGCGCTCAACGGTCCTGCCTGGCCCACCCCGCCCAACCCCGCTCTCACTTCTGTGGAACGTCGAAAGTCACAACCAGCTCAAACGTATGAGATGCAAGCACTGCTCATCTCGTGAGCACATCAGCATGCTCCGCTCCCCCGCAAGTATGTTCATCCTCGCCCAGACTCCGGGTTTCCGCGAACCACTGCAGCCAGATCTTTGGGTGGCCTTGGCCCGTTCAGGACCGTGTGCCGCCAGGGATGGCGGCACCCGAGCCCCCCATGGATGGGTTCACGGGCGTGTCCTGAACGGGCCAAGGCCACCCAAAGATCGACCCACAGCGTGATTAATCGTCATGCGTAAGATGACCCATCTTGGTCGCCTTGACCGCCAGATAGGCTTTGTTGTGCAGGTTATGACCCGTATGAATGGGCACCCGCTCCGTCACACTAACCCCGATCGCCTCCATCCCCGCCACCTTCGCCGGATTATTGGTCAGCAACCGCAACGCCTTCACCCCGAAATGCGCCAGCATCGGCCGACAGATCTCGTACTCACGCCCATCTGCTAGAAACCCCAGACGCTCGTTCGCCTCTACCGTGTCAGCCCCGGCATCCTGCAGCGCATAGGCCTTGATCTTGTTCAGCAGCCCGATGCCGCGTCCTTCCTGACGCAGATAGAGAATCAGACCACGCCCTTCCTTGGCGATGTTCTGCATCGCATACTGCAATTGCGGACCACAGTCACAGCGCAGGCTGAACAGCGCGTCGCCGGTCAGACACTCGGAATGAACACGGCACAACACTGGCTCGCCTGTGCTCAGATCACCCATGGCCAGCACGACATGTTCTTTGCCGGTGCGGGCATCTTCGAAACCGTGAATGGTAAAGTCACCCCATTCGGTGGGCAGCATCGCTCCCGCCACGTATTTGACTTGCACTGAATCTTCCTCTCTTAACCGAATACTGATTGACCTGTTATATACGCTGCAGCCTGCAGACAGCTCAGTGCCATGACTCCCGCCAGCACATCGTCGATCATCACGCCGAACCCGCCTTCGACATGCTGATCGAGCCAGCGGATCGGCCAGGGCTTCACGATGTCGAAAAATCTGAATAAGACAAAGCCGACCGTGATCCACAACCAGCCTGCCGGCGCCATGAACATGGTGATCCAGTAGCCAACAAATTCGTCCCAGACAATACCGCCATGGTCATGCACGCCAATGTCACGCGTCGTTTTGTCACAGAGCCAGATGCCGACCAGTGTAGCGGCGAGCACAAACAGCAGGTACAGCGGCCAGCTCAAAACGGGCAGCAGCAGATACAAGGCCACCCCCATGAGCGTGCCGAAGGTGCCGGGGGCGACAGGGGCTGCCCCGCTGCCGAAGCCAAAGGCCGCAAAATGCACGGGATTGCGCCAGACTGAACGCGGTGTGGATGCCATCAGCGACGCTCCTGCGAACTGGATGCGGCAGTGCCGCTGGCGGGAAAGTGATTGTAGCCGCGCACGTTCAAGTCCAAAGTCTCACCATCGCGCTGCCAGCGCACACCACTGCCCGCCGCGATGTGACCGATGCACGCCACCGGGGTACCGGCCTCCCGCATCTGTTGTTCGAGCATCTCGGTGTGGTCGGAGGGCACGGTGAAGCACAATTCATAATCGTCGCCACCACCGAGCGCCAACGCCAGATGATCCTGCGGCGGAATCAGCGCACGAAAGGCTTCGGACAGCGGCAAGGCATCGACATTGACGACCGCGCCGAGCCCGCTGGCACGGGCTATGTGTCCGAGATCGGAGGCCAGGCCGTCGGAGATGTCGATGGCGGCGGAGGCCAGCTGCCGCAGGCGCAGGGCGGCACGTACTCTGGATTCGGGCAAATGAAAGGCAGCGATTAGCGCCTGCCGCTGCGCGGGCGTCGCGCGCTCGTCCCGTGCTCGGCCCTGCAACAGCATCAGCCCGGCAGCTGCATCCCCGAGCGTCCCGGTGACATAGATCATGTCGCCCTCCTGGGCACCGTTGCGCAGCAGAGCCGCACCCTGCGGCGCACTGCCATGGACCTGAATACAGACCGTCAACACACGATGGTCTGGGTGACAGGCCGTGGTGTCACCGCCGACGAGGGGGCAGGCATGCGCGCTGGCGACAACGCCGAGTCCGGCGCTGAAACGTTCCAGCCATTGCGGGTCAGCGTTAGGAAGACTCAAAGCAAGGGTGAAACAGACAGGCTGTGCGCCCATGGCAGCGAGATCGCTGAGATTGACCAATAAAACCCGCTGACCTAGCAGGTAAGGATCGCTGTCAGGCAGGAAATGCACACCCTCTTGCAGCAAATCCATAGACATTACAAGCTCTTGCCCGGGTCCGACCCGCAGCAGGGCGCAGTCGTCGCCAATGCCAAGCGCTACGCCCGGCGCAGCAAATGCCAGTTCACTGCGCTGGAAATAGCGGCGGATAATGTCGAATTCATCAGAAGCCACGTCGGGAAACCTCGGGTCTCAGACCTCGGATATCAGACTTTCGGTCTTAAACTTCGAGAGTCCGGATGGAGCGGGCAGCACGATCGAGAATGCCGTTGATGTACTTGTGGCCGTCGGTGGCGCCAAACACCCGTGCCAGCTCCACACACTCGTTGATGACGACCTTGTAAGGCACGTCGATACGGTGCAACAGCTCGTACATGCCATAGCGCAGGAGCGACAGCTCCACGGGATCGAGCGCGTCAATACGGCGATCCAGCATCGGCTCAATAGCGGCATCCAGTTCTTTTACCAGCGGCGGGATGGCGGGGAAAACTTCGAGGAAATAGGCCCAGTCGATCTTGCCCAGGTAGTAGCTGCGAAACTCCGCCTGAATGTCGGCCACCGGAGCGCGGGCGATCTGCCACTGATACAAGGCCTGCAGCACCATGCGGCGAGCCTTCTGGCGCTCCGAGAGCTTCTTCTTGGAATCGTCACGCGCAGCCCTCGGCAACGGCGGCCGGGCACCTGGCAGACTGGGATCGGCCTCGAGTTTTGCAGACAGCGGCTTTGCCAGCAGGGATTCCAACGATTCGGGTTTAACGGACACTAGCATCACCTACATCGACTTCAATTTATTGATAACACTGACCATTTCGATCGCGCTCAGCGCAGCTTCCGCGCCCTTGTTGCCGGCCTTGGTGCCAGCACGTTCGATAGCCTGCTCGATGGTGTCGACGGTGAGGACACCGAAGGCCACGGGAATACGGCTCTCCAGACTGACAACACTCAATCCTTTCACGCACTCGCCAGCGACGTACTCGAAGTGTGGCGTGCCGCCACGAATTACGGCGCCCAGAGCGATGACCGCATCATAAGTGCCGGTGGCCAGTACATTGCGAGTCAGCACCGGCAGCTCGAAAGCACCAGGAGCCTTGATAACGGTGATGTCTTCATCCGGTACGCCATGACGGCGCAGGGTGTCAATTGCCCCTTCGAGCAGCTTGTCGACGATGAAACTGTTAAAGCGCGCCACGACGATCGCGTAGGTTGCCTTTTCAGCGACCAGATTTCCCTCTATTACCTTGATATTGTTCATTTTCCCTCACCTTTGATTCGAAAAGTCGCGCGCTTCCGCTGACAGCATGAAAGCTTCGTCAAACGGGACAAACTCCACCACCTCCAGATCAAAACCGGAAATGGCATGGTAGCGAGCGGGATAGCTGAGCAGACGCATCTTGCTAACGCCGAGATCACGCAGTATCTGCGAGCCGGTGCCGATGGTCAGATCGCTGCCTTTTCTCGCGGCCCGTGGCGTTCCACTGTCATCGCCGAAAGCGCTGCTCAGCGTCTCGTTGATGTCCTCCGCATATTCTGCGCCGGATAGTAACACAGCCACCCCCCGCCCTTCCTGTGCGATTCGTGCCAGTGCGGCTCCGAAGGACCAGGATGGCCAGGCGGGATTCACCACATCACAGACATCGCGCAACGTATTGGCGACATGGACGCGGACCAGAGTCGGGTCGATCATGTTGATCTCGCCCATGGTGAAGGCCAGATGCGGCCCACCCTGAATGGTGTCCTTGAAGGTGTGCACCGTGAACTCACCATGCTCGGTCTGGACGACGTGACTGTCCTTGCGTACCACCGTGCATTCGTTGGCGATGCGGTAATGGATCAGATCCACAATCGTGCCGATCTTCAGGCCATGCTTCTGCGCGAAGATCTCCAGGTCCGGCCGCCGGGCCATCGTGCCGTCGTCATTCATGATCTCGACAATGGCCGCCGCCGGGGTAAAGCCCGCCAGCCGCGCCAGATCACAACCGGCTTCAGTATGACCGGCGCGCTGCAGCACACCACCGGGCTGCGCCATGATCGGGAACACATGGCCGGGCTGCACGATGTCATCCGGCTTGCTGTCGCGCGCCACCGCCACCTGAATGGTGCGGGCACGATCGGCGGCGGAAATGCCCGTCGTTACGCCAGTCGCAGCTTCGATCGACGCCGTGAAATTGGTGGCAAACTGCGTCCCGTTCTTGCTGACCATGGGGCGCAGATTGAGGAACTCGCAGCGCTCGCGGCTGAGGGTGAGGCAGATCAGTCCGCGCGCATTGGTAGCCATGAAGTTGATGTCTTCGGTGCGCACGCGCTCGGCGGCGATGACGAGGTCACCCTCGTTTTCGCGATCTTCATCGTCCATCAGGATGACCATGCGGCCCTGGCGGATGTCTTCGATAATTTCTTCTACGGTGTTCAGTTTCATGTTTTGCTCAGTCACTCACTTGTATGAGCCAGCCTGCTGGCGACTTGTACTCCGCTTGTCGGTTGGTGCTTACTCTGTCCTCAAGCAAAACCTCGCTCGGCCAGGAAGGCATGCGTCAGTTTGCTGCCTTCGCCCTCTGTCTCGTCGGCGGCGTGGTCGCCTTGCATGAGGCGCTCCAGGTAGCGGCTGATGAGGTCTACTTCCAGGTTCACCTGCTGCCCCGCGCGGTAGTCCTGGATGATGGTCTGGGCCTGGGTGTGCGGGATGATGTTCACGCTGAAGGTGGCGCCGTTGACGGTGTTCACGGTAAGGCTGGTGCCGTCGATGCAGATGGAGCCTTTCTGGGCTATGTATCTGGCCAGCGCTTTGGGGGCACGGAAGTCCATGCGCACGCTGGCGCCATCGGGGCGGCGGTCGATCAACTCGCCAACGCCATCGACATGGCCGCTGACGATGTGGCCGCCGAGGCGCTTGGTCGGGGTCAGGGCCTTTTCCAGATTCAGCTTCGCGCCTTTGCTCAGGCCATGCAGTGTGGTCAGTTGCATGGTCTCGTTGGAGACGTCGGCTTCAAATTGCGCTGGCCCGAGGCGGGTCACCGTCAGACACACGCCGTTGACGGCTATGCTGTCGCCCAGCACAACATCACTGAAATCCAGCTTCAGGCTGTTCACGCTCAGACGCCACTCGCCGCCTCTGAGCTGCAGATCCGCCACCGTTCCCAGCGCCTCGATGATTCCCGTAAACATGTTGTCGTTGCCTCGCTTCCCGCTCAATGATGGATGATGCGCGCCGTGATACGGCAGTCGCCATCAAGCATGCACACGTCGATGATGTCCAGGCGCACACGGTCCGACATATGCCGCAGCCCCGGCAGATTCAACAAGGGCTGTGCATCACTGCCCAGGAACATGGCACCGATGTAAATGACGACTTCGTCGACGAGACCAGCCTTGATCATGGCGCCGCTAAGCGTGGGACCAGACTCCAGCAATACCTCGTTGCAACCGTATTCATTCGCCAGGCACTGCATGGCCGCACGCAGATCCACGCGCCCTTCCTGTTCGGTAGAGACTTCGCGCACGATCGCACCGCTTTCAGCAAAGCGCTCTGCATGCTGACCATGCGGACTGCACGTCAACACCAAGGTATCCCCCGGCAACGACAATAACTTTGCCTCGGGCGGCGTCCGCAAGGCAGAGTCCAGGATGACCCGCAGGGGTTGGCGCGCAGCAATCTCTTGCACCTGATCGGGCGCCAGATGAGTATCGGTCCACTGGTCGGGACGGACATTGAGACTGGGGTTGTCGATCAGTACCGTGTTCACGCCCGTCATCACCGCGCAGGCCGAGGCTCGCAGTCGCTGCACATTCGCTCTGGCAGCCGGGCCGGTGATCCACTGACTTTCCCCGGAAGCCATCGCCGTGCGGCCATCCAGACTCATGGCCATCTTGCAACGCACATAGGGCAGCCCCCGCGTCATGCGTTTGATGAAGCCTCTGTTGAGCGCACGGGATTCTTCTTCCAACAGCGGGCCGCTGACACGAATGCCCGCGTCGCGCAGCGCCTGAATCCCTTTGCCCGCGACGACAGGGTTCGGGTCAAGCATGCCATAGACTACCTCGGCGACTCCGGCGGCGATCAGCGCCTCGGTGCAGGGCGGGGTCTTGCCATGATGGCAGCAGGGTTCGAGGGAAACATAAGCGACGGCACCACGGGCGGCGTCACCGGCGTCCAGAAGCGCGTTGACTTCGGCATGGGGATGGCCTGGTTTCGCGTGCCAGCCGGTGCCGACAATCTGACCATCCTTGACGATGACACAGCCCACGCGCGGGTTGGGCGTCGTCGAATAGACGTTGGCCGCCGCCGTTATGGCCACGTTCATGAAGTAAGCGGCAGTGCTGTTCATCACAGGGTCCGGATGCTCAGTTATCGTTGGCCAGACGGTCGATTTCGGCGCGGAACTCATTCAAATCCTTGAAGCTGCGGTAAACCGAGGCGAAGCGCACAAAAGCAACCTCGTCGAGCTGACGCAGTTCCTGCATCACCTGCTCGCCTACCATGCGGGACGGCACTTCGCGCTCACCGGTGGCGCGCAGGTAATTCTTGATGCGGTTGATTGCCTCATCGACCTTCTCGATGCTGACAGGGCGCTTCTCCAGCGCCTTGAGAAGCCCGGAATGCAGCTTGCTTTCGTCGAAGGGCTCGCGATTCCCATTCGACTTCACGATGCGCGGCATCACCAGCTCAGCGCTCTCGAAGGTCGTGAAGCGCTCGGCGCAGGTGATGCACTCGCGGCGACGCCTGACCTGATTGCCTTCGGACACCAGACGCGAATCGATCACCTTGGTGTCCACCGCGTTACAAAAGGGACAATGCATAACCGAATCTGCCTGATGTCGTCGATTCAGACCCAGAGTATCCGGGCCTCTGGATCAGCCGTAGACTGGGAAGCGCTCGCACAGGGCCAGCACTTTGTTCTTCACCTGGTCGATCACGGCTTCGTTCTCGATGTTGTCGAGAATGTCACAGATCCAGTCGGTGAGCTGCATCACTTCCGCTTCCTTGAAGCCGCGACGCGTGACAGCCGGGGAGCCGATACGCAGACCGCTGGTGACGAAGGGTGGACGCGGGTCGTTTGGCACGGCGTTCTTGTTGACGGTGATGTTGGCGCGGCCCAGTGCAGCGTCTGCATCCTTGCCGGTAATTCCCTGCTTGACCAGGCTCAGCAGGAACAGATGGTCATCGGTGCCGTTGGAGACGATGTCATAGCCACGCTTGATGAAGCCTGCTGCCATCGCCCGCGCGTTGGTCACGACCTGCTGCTGGTAGACCTTGAACTCGGGGCTCATGGCTTCCTTGAAGCAGACAGCTTTGGCGGCGATCACGTGCATCAGCGGGCCACCCTGGCTCTCGGGGAATACGGCGAAATTCAGTTTCTTTTCCAGCTCGAGGTTGGCTTTGGCCAGAATCAGTCCACCGCGCGGGCCGCCCAGGGTCTTGTGGGTGGTCGAAGTGGTGACATCGGCGATCTGCACGGGGCTGGGGTAAACACCTGCGGCAACGAGACCTGCGACGTGAGCCATGTCGACCACGAACCAAGCGCCCACCATGTCGGCGATCTTGCGGAAGCGCTGCCAGTCCACGACTCGGGAATACGCGGAGAAACCGGCCACAATCATCTTGGGCTTGTGTTCGAGGGCGAGTCGCTCGACCTGATCGTAGTCGATCTCACCGGTCGCGCTGTTCAGGCCGTACTGCACGGCATTGTAGATGCGGCCGGAAAAGCTGACGCTGGCGCCGTGAGTGAGGTGGCCACCATCTGCGAGACTCATGCCTAGCACGGTTTCGCCCGGCTTGAGCAGAGCCATGTAGACCGCAGCATTGGCCTGAGAGCCGGAGTGTGGTTGAACGTTTGCGTAGTCGGCACCGAACAGTTGTTTGGCGCGTTCAATGGCCAGCGTTTCGACCACATCGACGTGTTCGCAGCCGCCGTAGTAGCGCTTGCCCGGATAGCCTTCCGCGTACTTGTTGGTCAGCACACTGCCTTGTGCTTCCATGACGCGCGGGCTGGTGTAATTCTCCGAAGCAATCAATTCGATATGGTGTTCCTGACGCCGGGCTTCCGCGATGATGGCGGCGCTCAGCTCCGGATCAAATTCCGCAATTGTCATTTCACTACTAAACATGCAATTCCCCATTGGCAGGCCTAAGATTCAGTGGAGCGGCATTTTAACCCAAGGCTCCTGCGTGAGCACCCACAATCTTGAAACTAATCACTCCGCATGCCGGTCGGCGGTGTGACGGAGGCCTATGGAGGACACGCCGTGAACCCATCCGTGGGGGCTCGCTTTCGCCATCCATGGCTCAAGACGGTCCACCATGGGCCTCCCCCACACCGCCACCCTACCCTCAAAGAGAATTTCCTCCCTCCTCGCGGGTCAGACCCACGTAAGATATTGAATTAATAAAAATAGAGCACCCGGAAGGCCTTCTTTAGAGCGTTAAGAAGCTCTTATTGCCGCAAAAAAATCGACATTTGATTAGCTTGAGAACTGCTAATTTGAGGACGTATTTGCTGGCTTTAAGCACGCTTTAACCTGTCGACCCGCGCTTATTAAGAGCATTATCAGCAGGTTATGGGGGTTCGACCCGCGCTAGACGCAGTTGAACAATGGCTGAAAGCACACGAGTAACGCGGATGTCAGCGCGGCGTAGGCGATGACGATGGGCAGGACCGTTGAGCGCCATGGATGGCGCGATCCGAGCCCCACATGGATGTGCTCGTGGGCGTGTCCTGACCATCGTCATCGCCAGCGCCGTGCGGCCTACGGAGCGCATGAGTTCTATGCCATAATGCCCGCGCCTAATTCAGAAAACACACCACGGGAATTCGTTCGTTATGGCTCAGTTTAATCATCTACCCCATTAATTTTTCGTTAAGTTTGGTGGGTGGATTTAAAGACCCTACTCTTAAGGGCTCAAGGATCGCCCATACAAAAAAACTGCTCAATATCTATAGAAAAATGGAATTTTAGTTAATTTTTGTCTTTTTGAGACAATTTCAGGGCTCAAAACTTAACTTTTTATGCCCTTTAGCGCTTTAATGATTTTCGCCAGCCGCTTCCGACACCGCGTCAGTAGATCAAGTGCAAAGTCGCCTGCCTAGTGCAACGAGGAAATAACAAATTGTGCATTTCTTGGTTAGCTGATAGTTGCTTCAGGCAGAAGCTCTTTGGCCGAGCAATTTAAGGCGCATGCAATCTGGCACAAAGTCACCACAGTGATATTGACCTCTCCCCGCTCAATCCTCCCCATATAACTGCGATCCAACCCACATGCAAGGGCAAGGCTCTCCTGAGAAAACCCCGCCGCTTTACGCAGCAAACGAATTCTTTTACCTAATAATAATGCCAAATTCATCTGGCAAATATCATGCATTGCGGACTATAAGGCCACGGACTATAATCCTCTTTCTGTGATATTTTGATCACCAAAGCGAGTTGCTTATGACAGAACGGGGTTTTGCTCTGGATCGGATACTAAGTGAAATTATCCATTCGCCTAGCTTCACGAGTTTTACGATTACGCAGTTGCGGTCGGAGTATATGCGCCGTATAGCCAGCAATTCCTCGCTGTCCGTGCCACTTGTCCGGCGATATCTTTATAAACAGGTCGGACGTATGGTCCGACTTGGTTGGGTGGTCAGGCACGGCGCGCCTATGAGCCGAAATGTTGAATATCATGTACAGGAGATGCCTACGGCAATCACACTGAGCCTGACTGAACCCGCATTCGGGCAAAAATTACCCGCTGAATCAGATACTGAATCTTTCATAACAGATCGCATTTCAAACCCTACACCCGCAGCAAGCTCACTCCATCACATTGAAGCCAAACTAAAGTCAGTCAGGATGGACTTCATCTCGACACTCGGAGAAGCCGAAACATACAAATCAATTTTGGCCGATCACCCCTGTTTGCGAGAGAGGCTAGAGGATTTCTACCATCGATCCAGAGATCAAAGCCTGAGCCTGATGGGTCAGCTAAGAGCTCTTGAGCACACAGTCAAAATTCTGGAAGAACAGCTATGACTGCAACCGCCGGGTTGAGAGCGTGGCAATCCGCCTGCATAGGGGCAGCGCTTAGTCACTACCAGAGTGAACGGCATTTCTTTTGTCAGGCCACACCCGGCGCTGGTAAAACGTGGATGTCCGCCGAGTTGGCAAGACAGCTTCATGCCGAGGGCAAGATCGATTTAGTCGTCTGTTTTGCGCCGACGATACAAGTTGTGGACTCATTCACTCGTACTCTTGAAGACATCTTCGGTGCTCCCTTCGATGGTCAATTGGGGTCGCTGGGAGGGGTGTATACCTACCAATCGATGGCTTATAAGGATGAGCGATTCTGGTCTTTGTTCGATCAGTATCGCGTGCTTGTGATATTCGATGAGATCCACCACTGCGCCAGTCAGGACGCGTTATCAGGCAATGTTTGGGGACAGCAAATTGCAGACAAAATTCAGGCCAGAGCAGAATTTACGCTGGCACTTTCAGGCACCCCATGGCGAACAGACGACGGGCTAGTCGCATTGGCGAGGTATACAGCTCCTGAGGGTGAATTAGTAAGAGACTACACCTATGGGCTTGCGCAAGCGATCGAGGACAGGGTGTGCAGAAGACCTAGGATTGTATTGCTGGACAATGAGCAAATCGAGCGTACCGAATCCAGATTATCGGAATACTGTACAGAATATTTCAGCAGTATACGGGAACTCCTCCTCCACTCTGAGACTCGTTATCAACACTTTTTAGAGCAAAATACTGCAATAGCAAAGATCTTGGAGATTGCTAATCAGCGGTTAAATTTCATTCGCATGGAGACGCCGGATGCAGCCGGACTCATCGTTGCGTCCACAGTAGCTCACGCTAATCAGATTTCTAACATCCTATTAGGGTTAGGCGAGAAATCGACAGTCGTCTCCTATCAGAATGCAGGTTCACAAAAAGCAATAAATTATTTTAGGTACGGGAACGAGCGATGGATTGTGTCGGTTGGCATGATCAGCGAAGGGACTGATATACCTCGACTACAGGTGTGCTGCTATCTAAGCCGTGTCAGGACAGAGCTCTATCTGCGTCAGGTGTTAGGCCGCATCCTTCGTCGCACCAATTCAATCGATGACACTGCCTGGCTGTACCTGTACGTAGAGCCGAGACTCGAGGACTACTGCCACCGGATTCAGATCGATCTGCCCTCGGATCAATCGGTTGTCAGCAAACTCATCATTGATGATTCAGGCTCGCTGGGTATGGGTTCACAAATTGATCAGACTATTAGCACCAACTCTGAACTGTATTTGGCCCACACTCTTGTTGATTGGGAGGACAATGCGGAAACGGGTGCATATAGTCCGCCATGGATGTTTGTCAGCCTCTATCTGTCTGAGCAGTATGTCCAGCGTGTCCTTGATCTATTTGAAGGAAATAAAACGAGTAACACAGGAACCAGCAGTGATGGTAAGTAATGGTTTGATGCTCAATCGTTTTTTCAGCTGCTGAACGAAACAGGCGATTACTGTGATTTCGGCTGCAGTAAGGACACGGTTGGCGAAAAAATCGCACTGGCCAAAACTTTGTTTCCGGAAAAACCTTGCTGCGTCGTCGGCAGATGGTGCTGGGTGTCATCCCTCAGAAAAACTCTTGCCGCCCTCAAAAAAGCCGCCACAATAAAATATGTTTTTGACACTTAAGAATTTAATACATGCCATGTTAAGTCTAACTAAATGGAGCCTAGCCTTTGGACGAACGAAATTTACGCCTGCTGGAACAATTCTCGCGAATCCTCAGCGGCGATGGAGATCCGAGTGATCTGGGGTGTCATGGAACAGTCGGAGAGCTTTTGGCGCGCAGCCATGAGATTTTCCCAGATGTGCCGGTCTGTGTGGTCAGCGACTGGGTGTGGGTCGATATTAGTATGAGTGTGGAGATGACCGCGCGCTTGCGTAGTACGAGAAATTTGGAGCCTGCTGTGCTGTACTCGGAGAGTGTGCAGTTTGATGAGAAGGGTCGATTCGGGCCAGGCTCGGTGGTTCGGACTTCCTGTCTGACGCAGTTTAAGGCGCCGTGTTTTTTTCGTACTCGAAACACCCTTTATGTGATGCAGGGCCCAGGGGTCAGACTATCTGTTGAGCCAGACGTTATCACAAACATGGTGTTTTAATGTCATCCCCTATTGTTAAGGGGGCATCAACACTATCTCAATAAAATCCTTACTAGCAGGCGCACTCATGAGCTCCAGAATCGTAAAACTCGCGCTTGCTTCAGACCTGCATCTGACACCCCACAGCGCAGAGTACCGAAAGGAGTTTCTGGCAGATTACCTGGCGCCAGATATCCTCGTATTGGCGGGTGACATCTCGCATGGGCTCACCACAATTGAAATGGTCCATGAAATCGCGGCGCGTTACCCAGGTCCCGAAATCGTACTCGTCGCGGGAAACCATGAATTTTACAGCCATATTCCGCGACCAGAGATGATTATCCGGCTGCGGGATGCCTTTAAGGACAATAATCGCATCCGCTTTTTAGAGAACGATCGTATAGACATAAAAGGAGTCACATTCCTCGGCTTCACACTGTGGAGCGATTTTTCCCTACTCGGCGAACCGGAGTTAGCAATGGCGCAGGCTCAGCGCGACATCAGCGATTTTTCGTTGATACAGGAGCGATTTAGGGTTCCATTCCATCCTAAAGATTGCGAACGGCTGTTCAGGGAAAGTTATGAATTTTTGACACAAAACTTAGCAGATTGTGAACCCGATCGGACGGTAGTCGTGAGCCATTTTGGGCCAGGGCTAGAAACGCAAAATCGGAATTTCGAGATAGGGCCGCTATCATCGTATTTTCAGGCAAATGTGGCCTACCTGATCGATTGTTACCAGCCCGCGCTGTGGATCTACGGCCATAATCATGACAGCCAAGACTTTGCTCTGGGAGAGACGCGTATAGTCAGTAATCAATTGGGTTATAGCCGTGAGTCCGAATCCATCACCGGTTTTGATCCCAACAAAATCATTGAGATGGTCGTTGATTAACACGTGAGCAGTCCGTTGGCTCAGGAATACGCTCAGCTATTCGATGGATCGGTGTGTCATCACCGTTGCCGCCCAGCCAGGCAATACCGTCAAACTCAACGACTTCCCATCGGCCGCCAGGGCGGCAAATGGTCCAATAGAACCCGGGTAAACGTGTTTCCATGATATCTCCAGCACAAGTTTGTAGTTGTATTTTCAATATAGACTGCTTAGACAGATTCTGCTGGATTTTCCTGTCAGATCAGCACACCAATGCAACATCGGTAGATCTTACGACACAAATTATCGCTTACAAGGTGGATTTTGATGCTGAGCCAACACGCGTTTGGTTTGTTGCAAAAAGCAATGTGTCAATGGCCAATAATTTTGGCCCTTACGGCAATAAATTCAGACAGTTATAAATTTCGGGGATGAAAGACATGAGTGATTTAATTGCGGTCTGCGATTTAGAAGCCACCTGCTGGGAAGATGGGGAGACTCAAACAATCGACCGAATGGAAGTCATTGAAATTGGCTGTCTATTAACTGATTTCGAGGGCCATCTGATAGATGAGTTTGCGAGTTTCGTACGCCCGGTGCAAAACCCTATCCTGACAGATTTCTGTACCAAACTGACGATGATCAGGCAGGAAGATGTCGATAATGCGCCCTTGTTTTGTGATGCCATGAAGGCGCTGGATATATGGGCGGGTGGAAGGAACATTTGCTGGGCCAGCTGGGGGAAGTTTGATTGCAAGCTTTTGCTCAATGAACAAAAGCGGTACGGGGAGGAGTTTCAGTTTTTGCAGGTTCCTCACTTAAATATCAAAGACGCCTGGCGACGCTCCACTAGGCACAGTCGAAACACCGATCTTTACCAGGCTTTGGCTTTCCATGGCCTGGAGTTTGATGGTGTACCTCACCGGGCGCTTACGGACGCAAAAAACACGGCCAAGCTTCTACCATTTATTCCGCGGGCAAATATTGTACGAGAGATGAGAGCAATATGAGTAATTCAGGGTTACTCGTTATTTGTGACCTAGAGGCCACCTGCCGGGAGGATGGCGTATCACCGGCTATTGACGAAATGGAAGCTATTGAAATCGGATGTGTCCTCTGTGATCTAAGTGGCAATGTCTTTGACGAATTCGCAACGTTTGTTCGGCCTATTCAAAACCCAATTTTGAGCCCATTTTGTCGACAGCTAACAAGTATCTCCCAAAATGATGTCGACTGTGCGCCATTGTTTGAAGAGGCGATGCAGTTACTTGATGCCTGGTGCGCAGGACGACATGCTTTTTGGTCTAGCTGGGGAAATTACGATCGAAGACTGCTGCTGAATCAGGAGCAACGAAATCAGAGCAGCTCCATCTTTACCAACTAAGCTATAGATTAATACTGAAGACGATTCTGTAGTGCACACAAGATTTAATAACGAAGGGAATGTTAAGGATCGCTGTTATGCCTAATCCATCATCGAGAAGTTCCAACCTGCTTTATGGATTTTTGGACACAACCATCACAGCCATGACATCCAAATAGGAAGCACTAGAGTTGTCAGCAATCAGCTGGGGTATCCATCAGAGGCAGGGTTTATACCCAGTTATCGCGCCGATAAGACAATCGACCTGAACAGCAGTAGAGAAGAAAATGAGAAGCCCTAGTCCAAGTCGAAAGTCGGGCCTTTCCAACGACTTCATTTTCATAGGAGCCCGAGATAAATGGACCTGCAGCGGTGTTCACTTATAGGGAAATTAGGAGTGTTATTGAGATAAGCAAACATCGCTAAGATCAATATAAATTGTCTCCAATCGACGGCAATTCAAATAGCGTCACGCAATTGACCACCCAGGTATACGGTGTCGCCGTTAACCGCGCCATGATACGACGACTGTCGATTAACTATCAGACATTCCCATACATGAATCACATATGATGAATTTGAAAGAAATTGATCATATGTGATTAAAACAGGCCAAAACGATCATATATGATTAAAATCAACGAAGGCTTGTCGGTAATGATAGGCCGTCAGCTAAAGGCTCGTCGAAAGCAGGTTTTCCCTAAAGATACACAACGGGACACTGCAATCCGCATAGGAGTCGGTGTCTCCACTTACAGCAGGATGGAGCGAGGAGATGACAGGGTCTCCCTGCGTCACTATTTAGACGCTGCAACCATTTTAAGATGCGAGAAATCGTTCCACCCCCTCTTCGTGGAGCCCGATGTCAGAGAAGGGCTAATTGAACGTGCTCTCCGGGAGCTAAATCAGAAAAAAAGAAAAATTAATAAGGCCGCCAAATAACGCCCAGCTACTCCCAATCCCGTCAGGAACTCCTCATTTGATGAAACGCTCGCGAGCCATAGCCGTTGGTCCGTCAAGATAGTGATATCATCTAAAACCAATATTCATAGAACATATCAAATGCAATAGTGCACCCACATCAGGACCGTAAGATCAAATAAGAGACAGGAAATGTACGCAAGCTACCTGATCATTGCCTTCCGCAACATAGCCAGGAATCCCTTGATTTCAGCTATCAAGATTATCAGCCTCGCACTGGGCCTGTCTGCCAGCGTGCTTGTCCTGATGTATACCAACTATGTGAACAATTACGACAAGAGCTTTGATAATTGGGAAAACATCTATCGCCTGTCAGCCAGCACCAGAGCAGATTTCAACAGCGCTCCCGAGCCGTATGCGGAAAGGTTTGCGCTAGATTATCCGCAGATCGACAAAATTGCCAAGATCAGACCAGAGAACGGTCTTTTTACATCGGAGCGTGAATCCTATCAGCTGCCGTTCTTCTGGGTCGATCCGCAAATCATCGAGTTGTTTTCATTGGAGTTTGAATCCGGTGCGCCGCAAAGCGCCCTGCTGGAGCCCAATTCACTGGTCATAAACCAGAACACCGCGCAGTTGCTGTTCGGGGAAGAAGACCCGATCGGCAAGCGGGTGACATACAATGGTATAGCGGATCTGATGGTAACGGGCGTTGTACGCAACGTGCCAGAGAACTCCTATTTTGACTTTTCTGCCATGATCACTGTTCAAACTGGCAGGGGCATTTTCGGAGAAGGCTTCATGGGGGGCAATAACTGGATCGTTTTTGCGCCAACCCAGACCTACTTTTCTGTGCGCTCTTCAAGCGATGCTCAGGCAATTTATGAGGATCGAACAGGATTTCTGGAAAGGAATATTCCCGAGCAGACTAGGGCGTATGCTACCGAGTCGAATCTCAGGCTTAACATTGAGCCGCTGGCAGACGTCTTTATGTCACCTCTGCCAGGGTACAACAGCGGCGGATATGAGAGAAAAGCATTTTTCTACGCAATCAACGCTTTTGGCATGCTTGTACTGGTGGCCTCCTGCATCAATGTCATTAGCCTGTCGATCTCACAGATCAAAAGCCGCGCCAAAGAGATCGGAGTACGAAGAACCATTGGGGCAGTCAGGTCCCAACTTGCCGTTCAGTTTGTAGTCGAATCGCTGTTCTTTACTGCGCTCGCTTTTATCGTTGCGGCTCCTATCGTGATTCTTGCAACGCCCGCTTTTGAAAATTTCACCTACACATCCTTGTCATTTGGGCATCTGGCAGGCTCTGCCTCCATTCTCTGGGTGGTCTCCTCGGTCATTGCTGTGGGAGTTCTGTGCGGCCTTGTCCCCGCCACTGTCCTGTCCCGAATTCAGCCCAACATATCAAGCACCGGACGCATGACGGTGAGCAGGAGAGGCTCAGCAGCACGCTCAGCGATTACAACCGTTCAGTTTTTCCTGTCGAACACCTTTGTCCTGCTCGCAATCGCGACCTATGTGCTGATTGATTATTTGAACGAGATGGATCTTGGATACAGCAAAGATGATCTCGTGGTTATGGCCGCCACCTACAATCCCAGATCTTATGGGGATTACAACTACGAAGCTTTGGCCAATGAGATGAGTCAGCACCCGGGTGTTCTGTCGGTAGCAAAGTCGTCTAGTGCTCCACCTGCTGCGGGCGGGAGAAATCCCTGGAGGAGGGCAGAGTGGCCTGCCGATCGAACCATGCTATTGAGCAACAACGCCGTGGATGTCAATTACATCGATGCATTGCAACTGAAGGTGATCGCCGGCCGTGGGTACTCGCGTGATTTTCCCAGTGACATTATTCCAGCAACTAATGCGAACCGCGAACAAGTGTATGGCGTGGTACTGACCCGATCCGGAGTCACTGACCTTGAATTCCAATCCATGGAAGAAGCCGTTGGAAGCGTCTTGGAGTTCAATGGCATGACCACTAAGGTGATCGGTGTAGTCGAAGATTTTCGTCTCTCAGGCGGCATGGAGAACAGCGCCTCTTCAATTCGCGCACTGTGGGCGACGGATCAGAAACTCCAATACTTTATCCTCAGATTGGATCCGGCTCAAATCTCAAGCGCAACGAGGCACATTGAGGAGGTCTGGTCACGTCACCGCCCCAATGAAATTGTGAATATGACCTTTTTAGAACAGGCATACGGCTCGTTGATCGAGCAGAGAACCGCCGGAGTACGGATTGCGTCAATATTTTCCGCCATTACCACCATTGTCATCGCCTTTTTAGGATTATTCGCGCTGGCCTTCTACACGGCTCAGCGTCGAACCAAGGAGATCGGTATTCGCAGCGTGCTCGGGGCCACCCCCGAATTGATCTCGATGATGATTCTCGTGGATTTTTTAAAACCAGTTGCCATTGCCTGCGTCTTCTCCTCGGTGGCCGGTCATTATGCGGTGAATTATTTGTACTCCTATTTTTCATCGCGGCCTGACTTCTCCATTTCAATTTACGTAATGGTTTCCTTGTGCACTATTGCACTGGCGGCCGTAGCCGTCATGAGCCAGTGCTACAGGATGGCCATGCTCAGTCCGGTGAAATCGCTCAGATATGAATAAGCATGCGACGCCCCTGTCACAGATGGCATACGCTAAACATATTCGAAAGGTTGTAAGAAGCTGCGCAACAAGCTGGCTCGCCAGGACTCCAGGATTTAGTCCTGCCAGCAAGACGAGTTCGCTGCTAGCTTGCTGCATGGCTTGGTTGTCAGGAGAAGGCCCCGCTCTGGCAGGATAGTTGACACCACCCACTTTTTACCAGATTGGGCGATTGAGAATAGCAGTGCCACGGTTTTCAGAAGGATGCAAAGAAGCAGTTTTAAGTCGGTTGCTGCCACCGTACAACATGACGGTGTCGGAGCTTGCAAAAATGGAAGGCATCAGCGGGGAAAACCCGCGACAACTATCTTGAAAAGCGCCACCCGTTGGGCTCTTTCGCCACTTCTATTGCACCAGCTCAATCCTCTCTACATCACCGATCTGTGAATACGCGGACGTGATGACACTTTCGCCGACCGAGAGTCCTTCACGTACTTCTACAAAACGGTTGTTGCGTCGGCCGGTGACGATGTTGCGGCGAGCGGCGTAGTTGCTTTCCGCATCCACGACGAACACCCAGTTACCGCCGGTGTCCTGAATGAAGCCACCGAGTGGCAGCAGCAAGGATTCCACAGGATTGCCCAAAGTGAGATCCAGCTGCAGTGTCTGTCCGCGACGGATGTTGTCGGGCGTCCCACCTTCGAAGATGAGATCCACAGTGAAGGTACCTTCTATGATCTCCGGATACACCTTCAGCACGCTGGCCTGAAACTGCTGGCCAGCCAACGTGAAGCGTGCAGACTGTCCCGGCGCGACCCGTGTTACATAGTATTCGTCAACCTGCGCGACTATCTTGTACTTGTCGATCACGTCAATCTGGCCGAGGCGCTGTCCTCGGATCTTGCTCTCGCCAATCTCCACCGGCAGCGAGGTCAGCTGTCCGGCAACCGGCGCACGCACCAACAGGATCTCGTAACTGTTCACGGAAAGTGTCAGGTTGTCCTGCATATTGCTCATCTGCCCGGCGATCTGCAGTTACAACTGGCGAGCAATGACACGCAGACCACCGAGCAGTTGAACAACCTCGCCAACATCAGCAACGGCCTGGAAACCACGCGCCTGATGACCGAACGTGCGTTGATCGATACCGAGTATCGCATC
>JAUSMU010000407.1 GCA_030645995.1 Gammaproteobacteria bacterium
GCGCGGTCGGCCACCCGGCCCACCATCTCGGTGGCGAACAGCTTGCAGGCGGCGGACTCGGTGCTGACGTTCTGGCCAGCATCGCGGCGGCGTGCGGTCTCCAGCACCATGCAGCGTGCGGCGTAGGCCTCGGTCTTGGAATCGGCGAGCATGGCTTGAATCAGCTGATGCTCGGCGATGGGCACGCCGAACTGTTTGCGCTGCATGGCGTATTGGAGCGCATCGCGAATCAGGCGCTCCGCCACGCCGACGCTGATGCCCGCGATATGCAGGCGGCCGCGGTCCAGCACCTTCATCGCGGTGATGAAGCCTTGGCCCTCCCTGCCGATCAGATTAGCGGCCGGCACCGGGCAGTCCTCGAAGATCACGTCACAGGTCAGTGAACCGGCTTGCCCCATCTTCTTGTCCACCGGCCCCAGCGTGATGCCCGGCGTACCCTTCTCGACGATGAAGGCGGAGATGCCGCGCGCGCCCTTGATGTCCGGGTTGGTGCGGGCCATCACATTGAAGGTGTCGGCGACCGGGCCATTGGTGATGTAGCGCTTGGTGCCGTTGAGGATGTAGTGGTCGCCTTCGCGACGCGCGGTTGCCTTGACGGAGGCCGCGTCGGAACCGACGTCCGGTTCGGTCAGGCAGAAACAGCCGATCAGTTCGCCGCTGGCGTAGCGGGGCAGGAAACGCTGCTTCTGTTCCTCTGTGCCGTCGAACACCACTGCGGCCGAGCCGATGCCATTGTTGGTGCCCAGAATCGAGCGAAAGGCGGGCGAGGTCTGGCCGAGCGTCATGGCCACGTGAATCTCCTCTTCCATGGTCAGCCCGAGGCCACCGTACTCCTCGGGAATCGTCATGCCGAAGAGCCCCAGCGCTTTCATTTCCTGCACGATGGCATCAGGCACACGAAACTCTTCCGCCACGTGCTGCTCAGCGGGGATCAAGCGTTCCTTTACGAAGCGATCCACCAGATCAACCAGCTGATCCAGAATTTCCTGATCACGAATCATGTTGCTCTCCCACAGGTCGTTGCGGAGCAGCTTAAAGACTCGGTGAAGCGAATTCCACCTGTTTAAGGCCCTGTGCTACGCTGTGCCCCCGAACCAAAGAGAGTGAGTCATGACCGGTACCTTGGACGCATTTATTTATGATGGCGGCAGAAGCGCGTTTGGACGACACGGCGGGGCGCTTGCTTCGTTGCGTCCGGATGATCTGCTTGCCCACATCATCAAGTCTGTGGTCGGCCGCAATCCTTTTGCGGGCGCTGACTACGAAGACGTCATTATGGGCAACACCAATCAGGCTGGTGAGGATTGCCGCAATGTCGGACGTTTCGCCGCGCTGCTGGCGGGCATGCCGACCTCCGTCGGCGGGCTGACCGTCAATCGCCTGTGCGGCTCCGGGCTGGCCGCCGTGCTGGATGCCGCCCGAGGGGTGAAGAGTGGCGAGGGGCAGTTGTTCCTGGCCGGTGGCGTCGAGTCCATGAGCCGTGCGCCGCTGATTCTCTCCAAGGCGACCTCGGCCTATGACCGTGGTCAGCAACTGGCCGACAGCACCCTCGGCGCCCGCTTCACCAATCCGCTGTTTGCTGCCGCGTTCGGTGGCGACACCATGCCGCAGACCGCCGACAACATCGCCGCCGACCTGGGCATCTCCCGCGCTGCCAGCGATATCTTCGCCGCCGCCTCACAAGCCAAGTATGAGGCCGCCCGCGTGGCCGGGTTCTTCCACGACGAGATCATCGCCACGCCCGTGCCGCAGGGCCGCAAGCTGCCGCCGCTGCAGGTCACCGAAGACGAGCATCCGCGCCCCGACTCCACGCTGCAGGCGCTGTCCGGATTGCGGCCGCTGTTTGAGGGTGGCGTGGTCACCGCTGGCAATGCCTCCGGGATCAATGACGGCGCCGCCGCTCTGGTCATCGGTAACCGTGCCATCGGCGAGAAATACGGTGTCCGGCCGCGTGCCCGCATTATTGCCGGTGCCATCGCCGGGGTGGAGCCGCGTGTCATGGGGCTCGGCCCCGTGTTTGCCGGACGCAAGGCGCTGGCTCGCGCGGGCCTGACGCTGGCGGACATGGACATCATCGAGATCAACGAGGCCTTCGCCACGCAGGTGCTGGGGTGTCTGCAGCTGCTTGGCGTCGCCTTCGATGACCCGCGCGTCAACCCGAACGGCGGTGCCATTGCCATCGGCCACCCGCTGGGCGCCTCCGGTGCCCGCATCGCGCTGAGCACAGTTCGACAACTGGAGCGCAGCGGCGGGCGCTATGCGCTGGTGAGCTTGTGCATTGGCATTGGGCAGGGCGTGGCGGCCATTATCGAGCGGCTTGATTAACACTGAACCCGCTCCCACAAAATCGAATTCAAAAAATGAGGTACAGGCATGACCAACACAGCAGTCGTCAGCTACGAGATTATCGACAACATCGGCGTCATCACCGTGAACAATCCGCCGGTCAACGCGCTGTCGCAGGCGCTGCGGGCGGGTCTGCAGGCCGCAGTCACGGCGGCTCAGACTGATGCCAGTGAGGCGCTGGTGCTGATCTGTGCCGGCCGCACCTTCATCGCCGGGGCCGATATCACCGAGTTCGGCAAACCGCCGTTGTCGCCGTCGCTGCCCGAGGTGCTGATCACGCTGGAGAATTCCCGCAAGCTGATTGTGGCGGCGATTCACGGCACGGCACTGGGCGGTGGCTTCGAGACCTCGTTGGCCTGTCATTACCGCTGTGCTGTCGCCTCCGCCAAGGTCGGTCTGCCCGAGGTGAAGCTGGGTATTCTGCCGGGCGCCGGTGGCACGCAGCGTATGCCCCGTGTTGCCGGTGTGAAAGCGGCGCTGGAGCTGATCACCAGCGGCAATCCCATCAGCGCCGCCGAGGCCAGTGACATGAGTCTTATCGACGAAGTGATCGAGGGCGATCTGCGCGCCGGGGCTATTCGCTATGCCCGCGACCTGGTCGAATCCGGGGCGCCGCTCAAGCGCATCCGTGACATCACGATCGATGCGTCATTGCTGGAACCGGGATTCTTCGAGAATTACCGCAAGAAACTGGCGCAGCGTGCCCGTGGTCAGATCGCGCCGGATCGCATTGTCTCCTGCGTCGAAGCTGCCGTGCGGCTGCCGATGGACCAGGGGCTGCAGGTGGAGCGCGATTTGTTCGTCGAGTGTCTGCAGTCTTCCCAGTCCCGCGCCATGCGTCATGTCTTCTTCGCCGAACGTGAGGCCGCGAAGATCAAGGATCTGCCTGCCAACACGCCGGTGCGCGACATCAAACGCGTCGCCATCATCGGTGGCGGCACCATGGGTGGGGGCATCGCCATGTGCTTCGCCAACGTCGGCATCCCGGTGACCATGCTGGAGATCAACGCGGAGGCGCTGGAGCGCGGCCTCGGCATCATCCGCAAGAATTACAGCATCACCGTGCAGAAGGGCAAGATGAGCGAGGCAGAGATGGCCGAGCGTCTGCAGCTGATCAATGGCACAACTGCCTACGCCGATCTGGCCGATGTCGATCTGGTGATTGAAGCTGTGTTCGAGAATCCGGACATCAAGAAGGAGGTGTTCGCCAAACTGGACGCGGTGTGCAAACCCGGCGCCATCATGGCCACCAACACCTCGTACCAGAACGTCGACGATATCGCCGCCGCCACCAAGCGTCCGCAGGATGTGCTCGGCATGCACTTCTTCAGTCCCGCGAACGTGATGAAACTGCTGGAAGTGGTACGTGGCGCCAAGACAGCCGATGACGTTCTGGCCACTGCCATGCAGATCGGCAAGAAGATTGGCAAGGTGTGTGCGCTCTCACGCGTGTGCTATGGCTTCATCGGCAATCGCATGCTCGGTGGCTACGGCCGACAGGCGCAACTGCTGCTGCTCGACGGCGCCAGTCCCGCGCAGATTGATGCTGCCGCCGAAGACTTCGGCATGGCGATGGGGCCGCTGGCGATGGGTGATCTCGCCGGACTGGACGTTGGCTACAAGGCTCGGCAGGCACGCGAAGCCGCTGGCGACAAGATCGACCCTCGCACACATAGCATCGCTTCCGCACTCGTGGAGATGGGACGGCTCGGCCAGAAATCCGGCGCCGGTTATTACCAGTATGATCCGCAGACGCGTGCCCGCCTGCCCGACCCGGCGGTGGATGCGCTGATCAAGGCGCACGCGGAGAAATTCGGCATTAGGCAGCGCGAGATCAGCAGCGACGAGATTGTGGCCCGGCTGATGTATCCACTGATCAATGAGGGTGCGTTGATTCTGGAAGAAGGCATCGCGCAGCGCCCCGGCGATATCGACATCGTTTACGTCTACGGCTACGCCTTCCCGAGCGCGAAGGGCGGCCCGATGTTCTACGCCGATGAAGTCGGCCTCAAGAATGTCTACGACAGCATCTGCCGCTTCCGCGATGAACAAGGCGCCGAGTTCTGGAAGCCTGCTCCGCTGCTGGAAAAACTCGCGAAGGAAGGCAGCACATTCGCCGCGTGGGCAGCCACGCAGGAATAGCGAGAGGATTTGTGGGAGCTTGCCTGCAAGCGATAGTTGTGGGAGCGCACCCGAGGGCATAAAGGCCCGCCCGCGATAGCTGAAGCACAAACTCAATCGCGGGCAAGGCCCGCTCCCACAGGGGGTCAATTGACATGATTGCATACGAGACAGCCGCACCGGGTGCACCACTGGTGGCGATACAGTCACTCACGCCGGTGCCACGTGGCACCGAGATACTCGTGAAGATGCTGGCCTGTGGCGTGTGCCACACCGACATTCATCTGCACGAAGGCGTCTTCAATCTCGGCAATGACAAGCGCCTGGAAGTAGGACGCCCCGGTCTGGTGCTGGGCCACGAAATCTTCGGCGAAGTGGTCGCCGTGGGTTCGGAGGTGACTGGTGCGCGCATCGGTGATCGGCGTGTCGTCTACCCGTGGATCGGCTGCGGTGAGTGTGCGTCCTGTCGCCGTGGCGAAGAACATCTGTGCACGCCGGGCCGTGGGCTCGGCACCGTCATGCCCGGTGGCTTCGCGGATCACGTGCTCGTCCCTCACAGTCGTTACCTGTTCGACAAAGGCGCTGTCGATGATGCGCTTGCCTCCACCTATGCCTGCTCCGGGCTGACGGCATACAGCGCGCTGAAAAAAATAGCCGACCGCGTTGAGGGCGACGAGGTGCTGATCATCGGTGCGGGCGGCGTCGGCATGATGGCGGTGCAGATCGCGCTGTCGATGGGCATCGACCCGCTGGTGGCCGACATCGATCCCCGTAAACGTGAGGCCGCGAAGGCCTTCGGGGTCAGCCGCGTGTTTGATTCTTCTGACCTCGGGCAGATCAAGGCGATCAAGAAACTGAGTGACGGCGGGGTGTTCGCCGCACTGGATTTTGTGGGCTCCGAGGCCTCGACAGGCTTCGGATTGTCCTGCCTGCGCAAGGGAGGCAGGCTTGTTATCGTAGGGCTCTACGGCGGCGCGCTGAACATCCCGCTGCCGTTCATCCCGATGAATGCGCGCATTATTCAAGGCAGCTACGTCGGCAGCCTGCAGGAGATGGGTGAACTCATGGCACTGGTGCGCGCTGGCCGCATCGCCCCGATCCGCATTGAGGAGCGGCCGCTGTCTCAGGCCACGCAGGCGCTGGCCGATCTGAAGGCGGGCAAAGCACAAGGCAGAATTGTGCTGCGAGGATAATGATTCTGTCCTGCGGGAGCGGGCCTTGCCCGCGATTGCTTGAAACGAAAGCGTAATTCAATCGCGGGCAGGCCCGCTCCCACAATTAGTGACACTCGTTCCCTGCGACAAAATGTCACATGGCATTCTGCTGCAAGTTTGCGCTTTGTCATTTTCATTGTGTTCGACCTTACTTAGAATGAGCTGCTAATACCTAAGAATTAATGGTTATGGCCAAGCTCAATATCTTCGTTGTTCTGCTGCTGTTGTTGCAGATGAGTGTCGCTCACGCCCAGCAACCTCAGCCCCAAACCCAGCCCACGATCGAACAACTGCTCCAGGAGCCATTTCTGGACGACTACTATTCCAATGTCGTCCATGGCTACGAGATCATCACCAACAGCCAGAAGCACGCCAGTCGTTATGTAGGTAACGCGCTGAACTGCACCAACTGCCACCTGCAGGCGGGTACGCAGAAGGATGCCCTGCCGCTGAATGTGGCCGGTATGTACCCGAAGTGGCGCGCCAAGAATGGCAAGCGTAATGGCATTGGTCTGCGCATCCGCGAATGTTTCCTGTACAGCATGGATGGCATCATGCCGCCAGAGGATGCGCCGGAAGTGCTGGCCATCGCCGCCTACATCAGCTATCTCTCGCAGGGACAGGTGATGGGTGTCGAACCGGAAGGGCGGGGTGTGCCGACTCTACAGGACACCGGTTATGACCCCAATCCAGCCAATGGCAGGCTGGTCTACATGGAGCAATGCGCGAGTTGTCATGGCGAGCAGGGCGATGGCACCGAGGATGTCCCACCCGTGTGGGGGCTGGACTCTTACAACAGCGGGGCCGGGATGAATCGCATTCAGGAGGCCGCCGGGTTCATCTGGGCCAACATGCCCCTGGGCAATGGACGCTCGCTGACGCATCAGCAGGCGCTCGATGTTTCGGCCTACCTCAACCTGCAACTGCGGCCCGCAGATCCTGGGCAGAGCAAATTCCTCAAGTTACTGGAAGACTTCCTTAATTGATCTCCCAACTCCTCAAGGAAGCCACGCCCTCGTTTGCCTGGTGGCGAAACCCGGAGCAATGGCGTACGGAGTTGTTTGCAGGTCTGGTTGGCGCAGTTCTGGTGATCCCTCAGGGCATTACCTTTGCCTATCTGGCGGGTATGCAGCCGGAATACGGCCTGTACTGCGCCATCTTCGTGACTCTGTTTGCCAGCGTGCTGGGAACCTCATCCATGATGAGTGGCCCCAACACAGCTGTGGCCATTCTGATTGGCACAGCAGTCTTGCCTCTGGCGGGGCGGGGCAGTCCGGTGTACGTGGACTTTGTGTTCCTGCTCTGCATGATGGTGGGAATAATCCAATTGCTGTTCTGGCTGCTGCGTGCGGGCCGCATTTTCCAATATATCTCGCCGGCAGCCATTTCAGGCATCTCCGCCGGGGCTGGCTTCTTGATCGTCATGACTTCGCTGGACAGCATTCTCGGGCTTTCCACCTTCAGCACGACTTTCTTCTACGAGAAGCTCTACGTGATCGGCAGCGATGCGGTTGACCTGGTCAGTCCCTATAGCCTGGGCATCGGTCTGTGCACCATTGCGGCGGGCTATCTCGGGCGGCGTTATTCACCGCGCTATTTTCTCTTGATTGCGGTGTGTGTCGGCTACTTGAGCGGACTGCTGGTCGCCTTCATCTGGCCGCAGCCGGTGACGGAGCTGGAATATCTCGGGCGGATGCCCCTGCAATGGCTGCCGTTCAATGTGCCCACGGTCAATAGGGAATACCTGATGATCAGCACCAAACTGTTTCCTTTTGCCATGGCAATTGCCTTCATTGGTCTGGCACAGTCACTGGTGATCGTGCGGGAGCTGAAGATGGGGACTGATCAGGATATCAATCTCGACAAGGAGGTGTATGCGCAGGGGCTTGCCAATTTCCTCGCGCCGTTCTTCTCCAGCTTCGCAGGTGCCGGCAGCTTCAATCGCACCAAGGTCAACCAGCGTCTGGGTGCCAGGACACCCCTTTCCGGCATCGCCGCTTCAGGCTTTGTGCTGGTGCTCATTACCCTGCTTGGACCGGTACTGACTTACATGCCGATGGCGGCAATGGCGGGCACGCTGTTCATCGTCGGTGCCGACATGATCAAGTGGCTCGACATCAAGCACTATGCGCAGGTACGCTCTGAGCTGATCATCTACCTTGCAACCTTCGTCAG
>JAUSMU010000411.1 GCA_030645995.1 Gammaproteobacteria bacterium
AATGGCCAAGGGATTCGCTGTGTCTGGGTTGTCGGGCTATCTGGCCGATGTCTTCGAAACATTGCTAGCCGATGCCAATTCACTGGCGATTGTGATGAGCGTGGTCTCCTTCATCACCATTTTCTCTGAATTGACCTCCAACACGGCGACGGCGTCCATGGCAATGCCGATTATGGGCAGCCTCGCGCAGGCCATCGAAGTGTCGCCGCTGTTGCTGATGATTCCCGCCGCAGTGGCTGCGTCCTGTGGCTTCATGTTGCCGGTGTCGACGCCTCCGAATGCGATCGTTTACGGTTCCGGTCGTGTACCTATAATGAAGATGGTGTGGGCGGGGCTCTGGTTGGATACCCTGGCCGTCATTCTGGTGACACTGTTCGTGTACACGGTCGGACACCTGTCTTTCGATCTGCTGGGGGCCATGCCGGACTGGGCTCGGCGCTGAAAAGGAGTGCTGCCCGCTTTAGTCTTGCGTGGGCGGGTCGATATCAGGTTATCGGAGGTATCCGATGCCACTAGATCAAGGAGTGAGACTTGTCAACGTTCGAGAAGACTGACTTGAACGAAAATGTGAAGTCAGACAAGAAAATCAGAAAGAATGAAGCACGCGCGGGAAAACAGCAGTCACCGCTGCAATGTCCGCTGGGCGACCCTGCCTGTGCTTTTCTGGCCGAGCTGGATCAGCTGCGCTCGGAGGTCAAGGCGCTTTCGGCACTGGTGCGCACGGATGAATTGACCGGGCTCTTCAACTATCGCCACTTCATGCAGGCCATGGAGATGGAGATGGAGCGCACGCGCCGGTCACTCAAGCCGATGGCGCTGATTATGCTGGACCTCGACAATTTCAAGATTTTCAATGATCGCTGGGGGCACGAATTCGGCAACACCTCGCTGGTGCATGTAGCCCGGCTGATTGCGGACACTATTCGCAAGCTGGACATCGCGTGCCGTTACGGAGGCGAAGAGTTTGCGATTATCCTGCCGGATACCTCACTGCGCTCCGGCATCATGCTGGCCAATCGGCTGCGCCAGAAGATCGCGACCTCCGTTCTGCATTGTGACGATCAACCCGTGGCCGTGACGGCCAGTTTTGGTGTGGATGTCTACCTGCCTGCGGATCGCGATGATCCCAGCCAATTCCTGCATCGTGCTGATTCCTGGCTATTTCAGGCCAAGGCCAATGGCCGTAATCAAGTCTGCCACGCGCCGCTGGAGAATCATTCCGGGGTCAGTCACGACGAGCGTAAGTTGTTGCTGGGGAATTAGCAGGCGGCAAGCTCACGCGCCAAATGATGCAGGATCGTCGCCGTCGCGCCCCAGATCCGATAGCCATCGTGATGAAACTCCAAAACCTCCCTTTCCATATCCCGGTACAGCATCGATGCGCGCTGATAGCTGGCGGGATTGAGCGCAATCTCAGTGGGCACCGCGAATATCTCGGCGACCTCCCGTGGGGAAGGTGTCAGCGGCGTGCCCGCCGCGAACAGGCCGACCACGGGTGTGACACAGTAGCCCGAAGGCATCAGCAGATTGCCGAGCCGCCCGATGATCCGCACCGACTCTGACCGCAGGCCAATCTCCTCCTCGCATTCCCGCAGCGCCGTGTGCTCGATGCTGTCATCGTCGCTGTCCCGCGTTCCGCCTGGAAAGCTGACCTGCCCGGCGTGACTGCTCAGATGTTCGGTGCGCAGCGTGAAAATGACGCTGCTGCCGTTCTCGCTGCAGGCAATCGGAATCAACACCGCAGCGTGGCGAAAGCTGCTTTCGGGCAGTTCCGGCGAATTGATGAGGCGATTGATGCTCTGGTCGGGGTGCGGGATGGGCGGGTGTGATTGGAGCTGCAGAGATTGCTGCGCAAAGTAGCGCAGCAGTCTCTGCAGCAACGGATCAGCCTGGCTGGGTTCTGGAATCGTCATGGACCCGCCCCCACAGTCCTCAGCACTTGTGCTTACATGTACTTCCAGTTCACCGAGAAGAACGCCCGCAGTGGTTGACCCGTGAAGTAGCGATCACGGCCGAAGGCAAAG
Source organism: Gammaproteobacteria bacterium (assembly GCA_030645995.1). GTDB lineage: Bacteria > Pseudomonadota > Gammaproteobacteria > Pseudomonadales > Pseudohongiellaceae > UBA5078. The sequence goes on from JAUSMU010000411.1 coordinate 2,025, forward strand.
TCGGCACGTTCTGCATATTTCTCGTCTGTCAGGTTGAGAACATTCATCGAAAGGGTCA
>JAUSMU010000412.1 GCA_030645995.1 Gammaproteobacteria bacterium
TGTCGGAAGCCGCCGGATCCTTGGTTCCGGTGCTCGCCCACAACACCCGCTGCGGTCGTGCTCCCGCCGCACTCAACGCCTGCCAGCGCGGCGAATTCAGCATATCCTGTTCCGCCGCGAAGACCTCTGCACATACCGCCAACCCGAGACGATTGTTAAGCGCTGGAGGCACCTTGTCTTTCACCGCTGCATCCCAGCGGCTCACAAATACCGAGGCCACAGATGCCACGTTTGCATCCAGCCCTGCTTGCACGCGACGCTCTATGCCGCGCAGATAAGCCTCCAGCGCCGCACGGTATTGCAAGCGGGAAAACAGCAGAGTGACGTTGACGGGCACGCCCGCGAAGATCGCCTCTTCGATGGCGGGCAGGCTCTCGGGGGTGCCAGGAATCTTTACAAACAGATTGGGGCGCGCGGCCTGCGAGTGAATCTCTTGCGCTGCGGCAAGGCTGCCCTGCGTGTCACTGGCCAGCAACGGCGATATCTCCATCGACACCCAACCATCTCTGCCCTGGGTCGCAGCAAACACGGGTGCGAACAGATCGGCGGCACGCCGCAGGTCCTCCAGCGCCAGCTGTGTAAACAATGCTTCACCAGACTTGCCCTCCGCACACTTGGCACGAATGGCGGCGTCGTAGGCCGTACCACTGCCGATGGCGGCATCGAAGATACTTGGATTGGAGGTCAGCCCGGTGACGGAGAGTTCGCGGATGTAACGCGCCAGCGTGCCGCTGTCCAGCAGGTCACGCGTGATGTTGTCCAGCCACAGACTTTGCCCGCCTTCTGTGGCCTGTCTGATTGCTGCTGTCGTCATGATGTTTTACTCACTCGCATATCGGCACCGCTCGGATGCTGGAACACCCGCAGGCCGAATTCCGGAAGAATAGCCAGCAGGTGATCGAAAATGTCAGATTGGATGCGTTCGTAATCCTGCCAGACCGTCGTATTGGTAAAGCAATAGACTTCCAGCGGCAGACCATCCGAGGTCGGTTCCAGCTGGCGTACGACTAGGTGCAGATCCTGACGGACTCCGCGATGGTTGCGCAGATAACAGTCCAGATAGGCTCGAAAGGTGCCTATATTGGTGATGCGGCGGGTGTTCACGGGATCTCTGCCGCGCTCGGGCAGCTTGCTGTTCCACTCCGCAATCTCGGTCTCCTTGTCCTGCAGGTAGTCCTGCAGCAGGCTGAAGCGGTACAGATGCTGCAGCTCGTCAGCGTCCAGGAAATGAATGCTGTTCTGATCGAGCAACACGTGACGCTTGATGCGGCGCCCACCAGCGTCGCGCATGCCGCGCCAGTTTTTGAAGGAATCGGAGATGAAACGCTTGGTGGGGATATTGGTGATGGTCTTGTCAAAGTTCTGCACCTTGATGGTGTGCAGTGCGATGTCGATGACGTCGCCGTCGGCGTTGAGCTGGGGCATCTCCACCCAGTCCCCCACCCGGACAATGTCGTTGGAGGAGATCTGCACGCTGGCCACCAGCGACAGCAGAGTGTCCTGAAAGATCAGGACCAGAACGGCAGCCATGGCACCGAGGCCCGACAGCAGAATCAGCGGCGAACGGTCCAGCAGCGCGGCGACCACCAGAATCAGCGCGATCAGATAAATGATGATCCTGACGACTTGCACATAACCCTTGATCGGCTTCACGCGCGCCTTGGGCCTGCGCTCGTAGAGAGTGCCGACCAGCGACAACACGCCGCTCAGAGCCATCGCCACCACCAGCGTGATCACGCTCTGGCAGACATTGCGCACCACGATGACCAGCTCTTCCGGCAGCCCGGCGATGAAACCGATGCCCAGCGAAATGATGACCGAGGGAACAATGTTGGCGAGGCGGGCAATGATGCGGGAATCGAACAGCGCCGAATCGTCGCCCATCGGCGTGGCACGCAGGGCGCTGTAAAGGCCGCGCACCAGCACGCGCTTGACGATCCAGTTGGCCAGCCAGGCTGACACCAGCAGCAGGAACACACTGAGCAGGGTATAGAGCCCTGAATGGCTTTCCAGCCATTCCAGGGCTACATCGTATTGCGCTTGCATGGTGTTACCTGGCAATGACTAGAAGGTGCCGTTGACCTTCAGTGACATGACGCGACCGCCGCCACCACACTGATCCTCGTACTCTTCTATGATGCCACTTGTGATAGGACCAAGATAGCGATGTCTCTCACGGCACTGACGGTTGTCAGTGATGTTGCGGGCATCCAGACGGAAGGTGATGCCGTTGAAGGCGACCATTTCCACGAAGGCCTGCACGTTGGGGTCACCGGCCGTCAGCTCGATGTCATCGACGTCGTAACGCTTGCGGTTGCCGTCGAAACGGTTATTCCAGTT
>JAUSMU010000461.1 GCA_030645995.1 Gammaproteobacteria bacterium
GGCCAGATCGCGCTTGAGCTGGCTAACGCGCTCGATATGGTGCTCGATGGATTGTTCGATGCGGGCGATGTCGCTGCCCAGGCTGTAGTAACGGCCCTGAATCTCGCTCAGCTGGTCGTTGAATTCGGAGTTGTCGACCAGGTGCTTCTCGATCTGGGCGTCGATCGAGCGCTGCTGCGCGATCGTCGCCTCGATGCGGATCTCCAGCTCCCCGACGGCGGCCTGTTTGATTTGCAGCTCATCATTGAGCGCCTTCCAACGCAGCGCGTTGTGCTGCGCGGTCATGGCCCGCTCCTGCTGCTTGAACTCGCCGTATTTCTCGGCGGCCTGCGCCTGACGGTGCAGATGCTGCAGCTGGCGGCCGAGCTCGTCGCGCAGGTCGGTCAGACGCTCCAGGTTCTCGCGGGTACGCTTGATGCGGTTCTCGGTCTCGCGGCGGCGCTCTTTATACTTGGAGATACCGGCAGCCTCCTCGATGAAGATGCGCAAATCTTCGGGGCGCGACTCGATCAGCCTCGACACCATGCCCTGCTCGATAATGGAGTAACTGCGCGGACCAAGGCCGGTGCCCAGGAAGATGTCGGTGATGTCGCGGCGGCGGCACTTGATGCCGTTGAGCATGTACCCGGACTGGCCGTCACGGGATACTTTGCGCTTGATGGAAATCTCGTTGTACTGGGCGTATTCGCCCTTGATGCGGTTGTCACTGTTGTCGAACACCAGCTCGATGCTGGCCTGCCCCACCGGCTTGCGCCCACCCGAACCGTTGAAAATAACGTCGGTCATGTTCTCGCCGCGCAGGTTCTTCGCCGAGCTTTCTCCCATCACCCAGCGCACGGCATCAATGATGTTGGATTTGCCGCAGCCATTAGGCCCGACCACCGCACACAGATTGCTGGGAAAATTTACCGTAGTGGGATCAACGAAGGACTTGAAACCGGCTAATTTGATACATTTCAAACGCATGAAAGACTCTGTTATTAGCGCCACGAAATCAGTGAGATGCAGAGGATTTCGGAGACTTTTAATGAGGTTGCGCCTGAAGGCTTGTTTCAAGACTCTTTGGAGGGCTCTTCCGAGAGCTTCAGGGCGCGGGTAAGTTTATCCGATATGGCGCGAGGAATGACACAAAAAAATCCCGGCGCGGGGTGGCTGGACAATCAACGCCAATGCCTCTAAGCTCCTTTTCATTACAAATGACACATGAGTTCCTCTCCCGGCAGCTGCCGAGGGGAGGGTTTCGACGTTGCAGGAATCAGTGAAGTCTTGTCCATGCCCAGCTTAGCCCGCGTCCCAAAATCCCGCATTACTCTTCCTCTGTCTACCGCACTCATGGCTGTGGCTGCTTGTAGCCCAAGCCATGCCGATACTCCTCTTGGCTGGATGAATTCCGACCACCTGAATGCCTACACGCTGGACGCAATGAAGTTCGACCTCACCGCCAGCTCTCTGGCCGTGAATGAGACAATCGATTTCCTGAACATCCGTGAAGATCTTCTGGCCGGTACACGCCAGCTTGAGGGTGACAGCGGTGATCTTGAGGGCGAGAGAATAGAACTGCAGTTTGGAATCACCTCATATCTGAGCGCCTTCTATCGCAGACAGCAACAAAACCTCACAATCGATCTAGGTGAAATCAAATCCATAAATCTGGTGGATATTGATGACGCATTGTCCACAACTGCCACTGCTTATGGCCTGAAGTGGAACTTCTTTGAGTCCGGTTATTTCGACAACACGCGCGCCTGGCAATCGGCCAGCCTGGAAATCACCCGCACAGAGAACAACACAGATGATTTCTCCGGTTCGCTGGACAAGATCACGCTGAGCGGCAACACCACGATACTGTTTACGCAGCCACAGACTTTCCGGGTGCAGGACATGGACGACGAAGGCTGGCAGGCACGTGTGCTTTACAGCTTCCCGTTGGGTGACGCACTGACGACGTCGTTGTGGGCCGGATATGCCGAAACGGAGGCAAGTTCCGGCACCGGGTCAGACATCAAGGTCACCGCTCTGGCAGCCGCGTTCGATCAATCCTTCGAAGTGGAAGAAAGTCAGCTCCTGCTGGGGGGCGGCCTCAACTGGCAGATCACCCCGCGCATTCCACTCCAGCTGAGCTATGAGTATCTGCGCATCAACACCAGCGACGTCACGACAGTTGTCAATCCCTCGAACGTACTATTGCCATCGTTCCTGCAGGCCAATAACGTGAACAAAATTGACGCCAATGACAACCATACGTTGCGGGGAAGCATCAGTTACTGGGTGACACCGAAATTCAACGTCAGCCTTACCGGCAAATTGTTCAGCAATCAGTTCCTGGGGGTCATTCCGCACTACAACAATCCCTTGAGCGGATCTTTCTCTGAACAACCTTATGGATACGCAGGCATACAACTGGGCCTGCAGCTGTGAACTCCCTCAATCGCAATCAGCCATTTAGCAAGGATACCGTTGTCATCGTGAAGCGCACCCACACTAGTTTCAAAAGATCACTCCTCGTCAGCAGCATCGCATTCGGGCTGGGCGTGGCCGGTGCCGTGCAGGCCGGTGACTTTACCTTCACCAACAATCAAGTCGCCATCAACAGCACTGGCTTCTCGCAGACTCCGACGCTAGACAGTAACGGCGTGATCAGCCGGGTTGCTGATGTCCCCAAGACATCAAGCCTCGGCATCCCCGGTTTCAGCTTTGGTTTTGCGAAGAATGGCACGCTGACGAACGGAACCTATTCGTTTCGGGTGGGCGTCGTCATTGATGACGATAACTCCGGGCGCCGCATCGAGGCCGTCATTCAAACGGTCAACATCGAGGTCTCCAATGGCGGGGACACGCTCACCGGCAATATCCCCACCGGTCAGTCGCTGCAGCTCATCGGCAGAGACGACACCAGCAGCCTGACTTTGCTCGTCAGCATCGCCAACCCGTCCACGGGAGGACCGATCAGCATCGATGGCGCCAATGTGTCCTTCAGTTCCGATAACCTGATCAGCCGTATCAAAGGCGCTGCGCCGACGTTCGAGACGGTTCTGAATGAATTTGGCAGCAGCGCTCACTACACCTATCGCATTGTGACCCAACAAATCAGTGGCCCCGAGACTGTTCGATTTGGAACAACACAGGCGAGCAGTTTCAGCGCCCTGCCCCGCATTCAGACCACTTGCACACTGTCTTCTCACTCCCAGGCCAATGAAGTCTTTATTCTGAACAACAAGCAACTGGCCAGCAATTTCAGTCTGGCCTATGCAGTACAAGGCCAGTTCAGTGTAGTTGGAGCTGCTGGCAGTGCAGCAGCCGCACCTGCGGCGTTCAGTGAAACCTGTACCGCAAGCTCGGGAGGAGGCTCCAGCGGCGGATCGTCAGGCGGTTCAACAGGAGGCTCCAGCGGCGGTTCTACCGGCGCTACACAGGCTGCAACGGAGCTCTCTACAGCGCTTGACGGCATCAGTCTGCCTGCCACGGGACCGGTGCCGGAATCGACGCTTACAGCGATCAGCGACGCCTTCACCAAAGCGTTGACTGTGACAGAACAAGCCACCCAGCAGATCAATGCAGGCACCTTGACCAACAGTGCCGCCATCTCGGCGCTGGAAGCACTGAATCGTACACTGGAAGTTGCCAGCAGCGCCCGCCAGCGCGGCGCCAGCGTCACACAGAGCAGTGTCACAGCATCACTCGATGGTGTCTCCGATGTGATCGGCGCACTAAAGGACAAAGGAAATCTCACCAGTGCGGAGAAATCCCAGGTCGGCAGCGTCGCGCAGACGACGCTAGGCTCAAGCGGTGGACTGATCACCAGCACCAGCACCAGTGCCGAGGTCAACGCCATCATCAGCGCCTCCACCGATGTGCTGACCAAGACGCTGAGTGCCGGCGCTCCGCTGAGCACAGGCCTGGCCGACGCTGCCAGTGCCCTCACGAGCAAGGCCATGGAGCGCTCGCTGCCAGCCCTGGCAACCAGCCTCGGCCTCACACTGAATGTGGGCAATACCGAACAGCTGAAAGCGCAATTGGCCGCCAACCCGGTGCTGCTCGATGCAGCGCTGCGCCATGCCATTCCGCTCAGCCCCACTACCGCACTCAGCCAAGCCAGCATCATCAGCTCGCTGACCGCGAAAGGTGTCAGCACACAGGATGCTGAACGCATCGCGGCCAGCATCAGCTCTACCATCAGCAATCCAACCAGCGTCGGCGTTGATGGACAAACCTCTCGCACCGCGCTGAATGCAATCTCTTCGGCGTTCGGTGCCAGCAGCGCTACCATCGACCCCACCACCGGACGCATCACAGTGCCGGGCACAACCAAAACCATGTCACTGCAGGCAAACGGTATGCGCCTGGTCCCTGCTACGATACCCGAAGGCCTCAGCAAACTGCCGGACGGCCGTATGCTGGCGGTGAAGAGTGGTATCGCGGTTGAGCTGACCTCGGCGCCTCGTGATGTCGCGGGCTTTGCTGCCGCCGTAGAGGGCGCAGGCTTTGACACTACTTTCCGCAGTAACGGCAGTGTGGCTATCGCACTAGGGGCCGGAGAGCACTTTTCAGGTGCATTTGCGTTCGATAATGTCGCTGGCGCCTCAGGAGAGTGCGGCAGCATTGGCTTCACCACACCGCAAGGTTCACCAAGTGCAGAGGACTATGCCTTCAAAATGACATGTTCGAATGGTATAGAACAACGAGTGCTCCCGTTCGTAGGCAATGGCATATTTTATGCTGCGGTCAGCGGTCAGGGCGTAGCCGTAGAGACGAATCGGGACACAGGCGTTATCGACATCACCGGCATTGGCAAATTCAAACCATCATTCTTCGTGCAGCCATTGCAGTCAGCAGATCAAACCTGGCTGAACCAGCACGAGGTCAGCAATGGCATCTCGTTCCGTGGTGGCGACTTCAACGGCGACGGACGAACTGACTATGAAATGATCGATGCCAATGGAAAACAGATTTTGTATGGTCTGCCCTGAGGTGAAAATATTTTTTAAAAAAGGTATATATGCCGCTATACCACTGATGAGTGTAGGCAAACCGGGCTTTTCAATGTAATAATCGCGAGCCATAGCAGACGCATCAACTTCGGATTGTGGGTAACGTGAGCTACTTCACAGTATTACCGAAATCGAATTGCGGAACTGACAACTTATCTTAAGCTACAACCCAATGGAACTTTGAGGGAATAACAATGATGAAGAATCGTCGCAGCTACAAGCGCATCAGCCGTGTCGCCATGGCTGGCCTGCTGACCGGATTGGGGGTATATGCTCATGCAGGAGATCTTTCCCTGCAAAACAATCAGGTTACCATCACCGGTGCAGGAGCCAGCGCTGGCTTCTCCCAGGCAGCAGCCATCTACTCGAATGGCACTGTTGACAACGTAGTGGACGTTCCCGTCGTTGACGACTTCGGCATTCCCAACTTCAGTTTCACATTGTTAAAGACCGAAGATCTCACGGACGGCGAATACAATTTCCGAGTCGCCGTGACGTTCCAGGATAATGATTCAGATCGTCGTCTCGAGGCCATGATTCCAAATCTGATCCTCGACGTGACGGATAATGGTGACACGATCAATGGTTCTATCCCAGGCGGCCAGGATATGCGTCTTCTGGGGCGTGATGACTCCGGCACCGCTGTCGTTCTCGCAGACATCACCAATACCGCAGACAACGGCCCGGTCACTGTCTCCGACGGTACTGTCACCATCAACTCGGCGAATCTGATGCAGGCCATCGGCAACAAGCACCCGGCATTTACGAGCATTCTCAACCGCTTCACCGTTGGCGCACACTACACATACCGCATCGTTGTGCAGCAGCATTCCGGTGGCCAGCCCGAAGCAATTGGTTTCGGCACAGGTCACCCGACAACTACATTGTTCCCGAAAGTAAGAACAACCTGTACCTTGAGCCCAACCTCCGAGAGCGACGCCGTATTCATCTTGAACCCTGCTACAGTCGGAGCATCCGGCGAATTGGCACAGTACTTCACGGAAGCGTACGCCGTGCAGGGGCAGTTCAGTGTCGATGGTTCGACAGGTGCGTTTGACTCCCTCACGGCCTTCACTGACACCTGCGAAGGTGGTGGCGGTGGCGGGGAACCCGAGGAACCGGTTCCTGAAGACCTCCCTCCTATCCCGGAGTCCTTGCCTAACCCTGAGGATCTCCCAGATCCCGAAGACCTCCCAGATCCAGAAGATTTCCCGGATCCGGAAGGCTTCCCTCCAATTCCAGAAGAAATTCCTGTGGACGTAGACGCTGGGCTTGATGAATTGGATGACCTTTTGGGCGGAATCACATTCGACCCGAACTCTGGCGTGGGTCCGTCTGACGAACAGTTGGAACAAATCCAGAATATCCTTGAAGACCTCGGTGGCCTGACTGGCTCTGCTGCAGATCAACTGGAAAGTGGTGATCTTTCAGTGGAAGAAGGTTTCACGCTGCTGTTTTCCGCCAACAACGCGTTCGACCTGGGCTCCGCGACACTGCAACCCGGCACGGGCACAGAGACAGTAGATATCAGTAATTTTATCGATTCCACCGAAGGTATGGGCAGCCTTCTCGATTCACTTTCCAGCTCAGCTCCAGAAGATTTGACCGATGCACAGAAGGATCAAATCAACACAATCGCTGATAAGGCGCTTGATAACCTGCTGTCTATTTTCGTAAGCGCTAACCCAAGCGGTGGTACGGGCACCGTTGTTAGTGAAGAACATGCAGAGAAAATGATGGAATCGGCTGCAAACTTTATCGGCTCTATCCTGCAGGTCAGTGGCGGTGTGTTCTCTGTGGAAAACCAGCAACTGGTTCAGGACATCACTGTGCAATCAACACAGAAGGCCGCACAAGATCAATTTATCGCACTAGGCATTTCGGGAAGCCTGACGAATGAAGAGTCGCAACAAGTGCTGCAGCAGAACCCTGAAGTATTTGACCAGGTTCTGAGTCAGGCCATGGAGATCCCAGCCCCTCAGAACAACGCGCAGCAACAGCAGCAGGTGACGCAGCAACTTGTCGATACTGGTGTTGAGTTGAGCCAGGACGAGACAGTTCAGGTTGTTAGTTCTATCAAAAATTCGGTAGTGAATATCAACAACTTTGTGCCATCTTCTACGTTTAATCCTCTATTCTCGCTGACATCAGCCTTTGGATTGCTGTTTGGCTCCTCTACTGCCGCAACACAGGAAGGCCTGCAAAGCTTCAATGCGACCGCACCGTCTGTCAGTGTTGACCCGGTGACCGGGGCAGTGCGCATCGCCAACGATACAGGCTCCTATGCCGCGTCGGTCGTGTCAGTGAAAGCAGTGACAGCACTGTTCCCGCAAGGCGTCAGTGTCATGCCTGATGGTCGCGTCGTCGCGGTCAGCAATGGCCTGGCTATTGAACTGTCCGGTACGTCTGCGAACGTGCTTGGATTCGCGGCAGCGGTGACCAAGGCATCACAAGGGGTGAGCTTCAACAGCAACGGCAGCTTCACACTGAGCCTGAGCGGCAACGAGAAATTCACGGGTACCTTCGGTTACGACAATCTGGCCGGCTCAACGGGCGCCTGTGGCGCTATCACCTTCGAGCAGCCTTCCGGGCCACTGAATGCACCGGGTTACAGCTTCGTTGCCAAGTGCGCGAACGGTGCCACCCAGCGCATTGTGCCGTTCATCAACATCACAACGTTCTTTGATGTGATCAACAAGGCCAAGCTGAAGATTGCTACAGACCGCAACACTGGTGTGATGAACATTGCCACTGTGGGCAGCTTCAAGCCCGGCTTCTTCATCACTCCACTTCGCAACGCTGATGTGACTTACCTGAACGCGAACAAGAACCTGGATGGTTTTGCGTTCCGCGCGAAGGATATCAACGGTGACGGGCGCATGGACTACGAGGTACTCAGTACCGTTGGTATACAGGCGCTGTACGCAACGCCGTAATCGTGGACGTTCAATTCCGGGAAGGCGTGTCAGCGCGCTTTCCCGGAATATCTGCCAAGCAGAGAAATTGAAGGACTCAGTCGAAGAAAGTCTCAATCAATAAACAAGGAATCTGGCACTTGCCTCCCATCAACGTGGTTTTCATGTGCCGATAGTCTGATTATGAGTTTTCTAAATCTCTTAAGCGCCTTTATCATCACCTCGATCTCGCTGTTCGCCCTTAAACCGGTGGCCAGCAGGGTTGGTCTTGTTGACGTGCCCGGTGGCAGAAAGCAACACAAAGCCCCTACCCCGCTCGTCGGCGGTCTGGGCATCTATCTCGGCACGCTCAGCATGAGCCTGTTTACGCCTGTGGTGCTGCTGCACTACAGCGCCATGTTGGCCATCTCTTCCCTGGTTCTGTTTGTCGGCATGTTCGATGACGCACGTGAACTGCGGGTATCAGTTCGCATGGGCGCTCATGGCTTTGCGGCCTGGCTGATGGCGGCTGTGGCTGGGAATCAGCTTCTTTCGCTCGGCAATATTCTGTCTTTCGGGCCAGTTGAACTCGGCATCCTCGCTATCCCGTTGACGATGTTTGCGACGGTTGGCGTCATCAACGCCGTCAACATGACAGATGGCATTGATGGGCTCTCGGGTGGATTGGTTGTGGTAGCGTTGTTCTTCCTGGGCGTTGTGGCCTTCGATTCCAGTCACGTCGCCATGCTGCAGTTCACCACACTGCTGGTTTGCTCCTTGCTTGCCTTCCTGATGCTGAATTTCCGCCTGCCGTGGAAGCAGTGTGCGCTGGTTTATCTCGGCGATGCTGGCAGTACCATGCTCGGCTTCATGATGACCTGGCTGATCATCGAGGCCACGCAAGGCGCTGATGCTATGATGTCGCCGGTCTACGCACTGTGGTTCCTCGCCATCCCGCTGATCGACACGGTCAGCCTGCTGATCAAACGTCCGTTGCGCGGGCAGTCGCCCTTCTCTGCAGGCACGGATCATCTGCATCACCGGCTGCTGGAAGCAGGATTCAGCCGCAAGCAGACCGTTGTAGGCCTCTATTTAGTCGGCGCACTCTTGGGATCAGTCGGTCTGATGGGCTATCTCTTCGAAGCCAGCGAAGTCTTCATGTTCACGCTCTTCATGACAATCTTTACAGTCTACATGGCGTGGGATCCAATCCGCCGCAGAATCAACACCCCCTCGCAAGCAACCCGACCTCACTAGCCCCCGCTCCCACATTCAACTTCGCGTCGGCAGTAATACTTCCATTTCTTTCCCTGCTCGTTTGGCCATCGCCTCCAACAGAAGCTTCAACGCTCGCCGCGCTTCGTCATCACCATGCACCACCCGTACCTGTGTAGGCCAGCGCTTCATCCCCCGCACAAAACTCAACAAGTTCTGCTGATCCGCATGTGCGCTATCCCCACCAATCGAAGCCACCATCGCCCGGATTGAATACCTCTCCCCATCCAACCCCACCTGTGGGAGCGAGCCTTGCTCGCGATTAACTTTCGCGCCAGCAATCGCGGGCAGGCCCGCTCCCACAGCTCCATGCTTCAAAATCGCATGCCCCGGCGTCCCCGGCACCTGATACCCCACGAACAGAACGCAATGCACTGGATCATCAATCATTGCCTTCAAGTAATTCACGATCCGCCCTCCCGCAGCCATTCCACTGGCGGCAATCACAATCGCCGGACGTTTCGTTTCTGCCAGATGCCGCACCACTTTCTCATGGTCCTCATGCGAATCGATTGTCAGCAGCGTCTCAAAATCCAACGGATGCCGCCCGGCTCGCACGCGCTGCAGCGCTTCTTTGTCCCAGAACGGCTTCAGCTCGCGATAGACCTCCGTGAACTTCGCCGCCAGCGGTGAATCCACGATCACCTGCAACTCACTCCAATCAACCTTATTGTGTGGGAGCGGGCCTTGCCCGCGATCGGACTTAGCAGCAACTCCATCGCGGGCAAGGCCCGCTCCCACGTTGCGCACATCGTGAATAATCCCTTCAAACTCATACAACAACTCCTGCGTCCGCCCGATACTGAACGCCGGAATCAACACTGTGCCCCCATCCAACAGCGCTCGTTCCACCAACGCTTTCAGCTTCAACCTGCGCTCACGGCGGCTCTCATGCCGCCGGTTCCCATACGTACTCTCAATCACCAAGGTATCTGCCGCATACGGCGCCTTCGGTGAAGGCAACAAAGGCGCGTAAGGCGCCCCAAGATCGCCAGAGAAAACGGTGCGATGCGATGTCCACTTGGAATCCACCGTATCTCTCCACTGCATATCCAGTTCCACATAGGCAGACCCAAGAATATGCCCCGCCATCTGCAGCCTCACCTTCAACTTCAGCAAATCCTGGTTCACCATCACATACCATTGGTTGTAATTCAGGGGCATCAATTGCTGCTGCACAGTCGCGAGAAAATTCTCAATCAATCGCGCATCGCGTGTGAAGCCAAGCTTAAGAGCGTCCTCAATCACCAGAGGCAACAAACGTGCGGAGGGAATACTGCAGAAGATCGGCCCCTTGAAACCGGCCGCCAGCAGATAGGGCAAGCGCCCGACGTGATCGATGTGCACATGGGTGACAACCAGGGCGCGCACAAGTGAGATGTCGAATTCAATTTCAGAAGGACGGCGCTCGTCACCCCCCGCCTCCACTCCCTGAAACAAACCACAGTCAATCAACAGATGCAGCTCAGGGCTGGCGAGGTAGCGATGGCAACTGCCGGTGACGCCGTCGGCGGCGCCGTGATGCAGAAACTGCGGGTAGGTCTGTGTACTCATAAGATCCCTCTCCTGTGGGAGCGCTGTGGGAGCGGGCCTGCCCGCGACCAAATACAAATTCACACCAGCGCCGGCAGCCTCTCTACCAGATAAAGTGGTAATGACAGCAGCTCGTATTGAAGGTCGTGCACCTGCTCGCCTTTTTTAATTCGCGTCTGGATGGTCTGGCGGCTCGGCAGATTCATGTCGAAACGCACGGCCAGCGGGGAAGCCTCTGACGCCAACTTTTCCCCCATAAATTGATGCAAGGATTTGAGGCTGCCGGTGGCTCCTGCCTTGACTTCAATGGGTACGATACGACCGTTAAGGGCAATCACATAATCCAGTTCGGCGTTGTTGCTGCGCCCCTCGCGTAACCAGTAATTCAGTTCGCGGTTAGGGGACTCTGCCAGCAATTCCAACAGATGCTGGCCAATGAATTGTTCCGCAATGGTGCCCTCATTCACCAACGTGCTTTCCGTCATGCGCGAAATACTGTTCCAGTTCACGCCGCAAATGGCGTTCATCAGTCCTACATCCAGGAAGATCAGCTTATACATTTTTTCTTCGAGATCGGCCTGCAAGGGCAGTCCGCTGCAGTGGCTGTGAATCACTTTTGACAGGACACGCGCCAGGCACAACAGCTCAATATCAGATTTGATGGTAGCGCTGGTATCCACGTTGGAGTATTGGCTGTATTTCACTTTTTTACCGACATTCCTGGCGGCGAAATTAAACACCTGTTGCACCCGGCTCAAACTTCGCGATCCGATGTATTTCGGAAAGTCTTCCCTATAGGTCTGAATAATGGAATTGTGCACATCGCCCACTTCCTTCAGCGAACGGGTCGTCGCAAAAACACTCACCGCTTCCGGCATGCCCCCTACAAAATAATAATATCTGAGCAGCTCCATCAACCGGCCATGCACAACGGGGTTGATCTCGCTGTCCAGCGTAAACTCACAAATCGTAGCCAGTAGCCTGGTTTCGTCCAGTGCCTCCAGAAACTCGCTAAACGTCATGGGCCCCATGTGCAGATATTCAACCCGGCCCACCGGCATGGAAAACCGCTGATCCCGTAAGGCATACTCCAACAGGGAGCCGGCGCAGACCACGGCCAGTTGAGGCATATCCTCATAAAAATATCTGAGCGCGGCGATAGCCTCTGGCACAGCTTGAATTTCGTCCAGAAAAAGCAGGCTGGCGGCAGATACTGTGTTGACGCCGGGCAAGGCTTCCAGCACATCCAGAATGGCGCGTGGATCGTTGCTTTGAAAAGCAGGAGAAAGATTGTTAAAACGCTCCAGATTGATCTGCGTAAGGGGAATGTGTTGCTGCTGCGCAAATAAGTCAATCAGAGTAGATTTGCCGACCTGTCGGGCGCCCCGGACTACCAAAGGTTTCCTGTGGCTTTTATTCAGCCATTTCTTTATTGATATCAACTGGTTGCGGTTCATTTAACGCTCTTGTCTGTTCTGGGTCGAATAAAAAACCCCCTTGGATGGACGTCAACATATCGCGGAATACCCTTATTTTCAATCTTGAATATCTTTTTTATGGGTGTGTTTTGCACTTAAAGGCATGAATTTACCGGTGTGATTGATCAACTTGCCAGTGATGACGCTATCCAATATGCAACCTGTGGAAGCGGGCATAGGCATATGTTTGACATATGCCTATCTGCACCTATACTCAACCTTACATATCATCTCTGAGGGAGCCCAACACATGACCAGAGCCAGCATATTCAAGAACGGCAGCAACCAAGCGATCCGTCTGCCGCGCGAAATGGAACTCAAAGGAGTCTCGGAAGTAGAGATGCACCGGCAGGGCGACACCATCATCATTACGCCCGTGCGCAAGAACTGGAGCAGCTTCGTCGAAGTGGAAGCCGCCGATGAAGACTTTCTCGCGGAGCGTGAACCCCTTGTAGACCCCGAGCGAGTGAAGCTCTGATGGCGCGCACCCGTTACATGCTGGACACCAATATCTGCAGCTTCATCATTCGCCAGCGGCCGAGCAGTGTTCTGGATCGTCTGCAGGAAGTCACCACTGCTGGAGACCACATCTGCATATCCGCCATCACATATGCAGAGCTCCTGTTCGGCGCGAACAACAAGCGTGCCAGCCCCAAAATGCCGGGCATTGTTGCTGACTTTGTGTCCCGGCTTGACAGCATATCCGACTGGGGTCGAGCAGCGGCCGAGCAGGCGGCTCTTATAAAGCGACAACTCGAAGAGGTCGGCAATCCGATAGGCCCGAACGATATTCTGATTGCCGGGCACGCGATGGCAGTCGACGCAGTGCTGATCACAGACAACGTAAAAGAGTTTGCCCGTGTCTCCGGCTTGCGCCACGAA
>JAUSMU010000433.1 GCA_030645995.1 Gammaproteobacteria bacterium
AGTTTACGATGGATCAGTCAATATCCTGTCCGGGGTACTTGGCACCAATGCACTGGTCGGCACCGAGACGCTGAACGTGTCGGGTACCGGCACAGTGGCCAGCAAAAGTGTCGGTGCGAGCAAACCTCTGACACTGGGCACACTCGCCCTCGCCGATGGCTCCAACGGCGGGCTCGCGACTAACTACACCGTCACGGGCGGCACGCATACAGCGAGCGTCACCGCAGCCGCGCTGACACTCAGCACCAGCGCTGTCAGCAAGACCTACGATGGTAATCTCTCGGCGCTTGGCTCTGCAGTCGTCAACAGTGGCACCTTGTTCACTGGGGATACAATCAGTGGTGGGACCTTCGCTTTCACGGACAAGAATGTCGGCCTCGGTAATAAGACAGTTACCGCAACAGGTGTCACCGTCAACGACGGCAATAGTGGCAGCAATTACGCCGTCAGCTATGCGTCCAACTCCGCCAGCACGATCAATCCATTTGTTGTCAGTCTGAGCGGCACGCGCGTCTACGATGGCTCAGTCAACATCCTGGCCAGCGCGCTGGGAACCAGCACGCTCATTGGCACCGAGACACTAAGCCTGTCAGGTACCGGCACGGTGGCCAGCAAGAATGTCGGTGCAGGCAAGACACTGACACTGGGGTCGTTGACACTCGGCAACGGCGCCAACGGGGGAGTCGCGAGCAACTATACGGTCACTGGAGGCACACACACTGCAGGGATTACCGCTGCCGCATTGACACTCAGCACCAGTGCCGTCAGCAAGACTTATGATGGCAATCTCTCCGCGCTCGGCACTGCGGTTGTCAACAGTGGCACCTTGTTCACTGGGGATACAATCAGTGGCGGCACCTTTGCATTCACGGACAAGAACGTCGGCCTTAGCAACAAGACTGTCACGGCTGCGGGCGTCACGGTCAGCGATGGTAATGGCGGCAGCAATTACACCGTCAGTTACGCGTCCAACACCGCGAGCACGATCAACCCGTACGTCGTGAACCTCAGTGGCACCAGAGTTTACGATGGATCAGTCAATATCCTGTCCGGGGTACTTGGCACCAATGCACTGGTCGGCACCGAGACGCTGAACGTGTCGGGTACCGGCACAGTGGCCAGCAAAAGTGTCGGTGCGAGCAAACCTCTGACACTGGGCAC
>JAUSMU010000464.1 GCA_030645995.1 Gammaproteobacteria bacterium
AGTACGAGACGGGAGCTGTGACATGAGACGATTCCTCCTTGGAATGGCCGCAAATGGATGGCTTTAAAGCACTGGTTATATGTACATATTATAGCTCTATCTCAATGATTTAACTGCTGAATATTCACCTATATTTTCACGGATAAATATCAATCCGGCGTCACCGCCATCCACAATTCTGCCCAGAGCGCTCTCAATCCGCAGATCATAAAAAGTGATGCGTTCAAAAAAGACAGTGATGAGAGATTGGTGCTCATCGCCCGCCGCCACGGCACGCAATGCGTTGACGAGTGCGTTCCAAGGGATTGCTAATTGCCTTTCTTACGACTAATTTAAGGCGTCGCGTTTCAAATCGACTCCAAATGAAATCGGATGCTAAGCCCAGTCATAACTGGGCTTAGCATCTGCATAATCAATTTAACCGGACACTACTGAAATATGATTTACAAAAAAAAGGATTAACAATATGGACATCAAACCGTTACGACTGCTCTTATCTTCCGCCTTAACCGTTTTACTCTTCGTGAACACTGCCGAAGCAGACCAAAATTCGGATTCAGGAATCTATGTCAGCGGGGGAGTGGGTCAAAACTGGATTCAATCCGGACTTCCGGAAGAGAGTACAACTGTACTGAAAGCCGCAGTTGGATGGCAATTCAGCCCTTATGTCGGTGTTGAGCTGAGTTACAACGACCTCGGCAAATTTCCTGGCCCCACCCGTACCTATACCGACTTCGATCTTACGGGGGTTAGCGCTGCGGTGACCGGGCACCTCCCGCTATCTGAAAATATTGCTCTGTTTGCGAAGGCGGGTCAGATTTGGTGGTCTGCTGATTCGTCATTTTTCTTTTTCAATAGAAGTGGTGGAATGAACCGAACCGGAACGTTGAGCTTCAGCGAGTCAGATGCCCTGATGGGTCTTGGTGCCAGTTATGAATTGTCCGAACAGCTGGAATTGGAGTTGGAGTACAACTACTACAAATTTGATTTTCCGGGCTCTTCAAATTTTAACAATAGGAACTCAGCGATGGTGTTATCACTGAAGTGGGAGTTGTAAGCATCCACATGAACCCTCGCATCACCGTCATCACCCTCGGCGTCGCCGATCTGGAAAAGTCTCTGCGCTTTTATCGCGACGGCCTTGGTTTTCCGACAGAAGGAATCGTCGGCCAAGAGTTTGAATTCGGCGCCGTCGTGTTCATTCAATTGCAGCCCGGATTGCGTCTGGCGCTTTGGCCGCGCAAGAGCATCGCCCATGACTCGGGGCTGCTTTTGACGTCGCCGTGCGTCACAGAAATAACGCTGGGGCACAATGTCGCGTCCAAAGCTGAGGTCGACGATGTCATAACGAGTGCGAAGGCGGCCGGTGCCACTCTTGTCAGATCAGGGCATGACACTTTCTGGGGTGGCTATTCCGGTTACTTCCAGGACCCGGACGGTCATCTGTGGGAAGTGGTCTGGAACCCCCAGTGGACAGAGTAGACAGACAGACTGAACGAACTGGCATGACTCCCTGTCCGCGATGTGATGGTCGGCACGGATTGGCTATCCAGATTGACGTAGGCTGTGCTCAACATCTCGCAGATAAACATAGAGGAAGGTTGGCAATCTTTGCCTGGAGGGCTGTCAATGAGAGCACTAGGAC
>JAUSMU010000438.1 GCA_030645995.1 Gammaproteobacteria bacterium
GGAAATTGCCGACAACAAAAGCGAGGCCGCCTATCTTCTGGCGCTGGTGATTGCGTTTCAGGACCGCTATGAGGAAGCCATTACTCTGCTGGATGCCACGCTGATCGACTATCCGCAGGACACCAACCTGCTGCTGGCCAAGGCCCGGGTACGCTCCTATCAAGGTCTCCTGCAGGAGGCTGGTGATCTGGCAGAGAGGATTCTCGCGGAGCAACCACAGAACCAGGAGGCCCGCAATCTGACAGCACGGATCGCGCTGTATCAGCGCCGACCCGCTTATGCCAAGACCCTTTTGGAAGAAGTCCTCGCCAGCACACCGAATGATCTGGAAGCCCTCACCGGGCTCTATGATGCCGAACTGGCACTGGGCAACAATGAACAGGCGAGCACCGTGCTGGCGCGTGCCGCCAGCGTTTCACCCACGCATATCGATGTCCTCAGCCGTCAGGGGGCCGCCGCTCAGCCAGGCATCCCCATGCATACATGGATCACCGGCTTCGAACGCAGCCGTACCGACGGTTTCAGCTCGCACTGGAACGACCGCTTCCTGGAATACCGGCATCGTTACAACCTGCGCACCGAGCAGTCTCTGCGCGTCAGCCACAACCACCGTTTCGGAGAACACGACAGTTCCATCGAGTCCAGCCTGTTGCTGTGGCAGCAGAGTTCCACACCGCTTGAACTGACTCTGGGCGCGACCCCGGATGCCGATTTTTCCGCCTCACGCAGCGCACGCGCCGCCATCAGTACGCGGCTGAGTGAGGGCAATGACCGAATCGGCAGCACGGTGATGAGCGCCAGCGTGCAGGGTTCCCGCTACCGCACCGGCAACATCGCGCGGCTGGGCCTCGACCTGGAACATTATCTGCGCAACATCGACGCCTGGTTCACACTGGGGGCTGGCATGGTGCGCGATGAAAACAAGACCAACATCGGCGGCTGGCGCCTGGGAGCTAACTGGCAATCCACCTCTAATCTGCGCGTCGGCGTCGCTTACAGTGAGGGTGCGGAGACCGAGAATGGGATCACCAGCGACACCAGCAGCACCAGTGGTTACATCGCCTATCGCCTCGGCACCAGCTGGCAGATGCAACTGAACCTGAGTCAGAGTCGGCGCGAGAATTCCTATACGCGGGATAGCACCGCCCTCACACTGCAATACCGCTACTAGCGGCCGCGACCGGACGAATAGAGAGAGCAGGTACATGAATCTACTGCAGTTCATCTGGTGGACGAGCCTCGTGCTGGCCCTGTCCTCCCTGATGGTCATGGTGGTGTTGGTGCTCAGGCGCATGCGCGATGAGCG
>JAUSMU010000439.1 GCA_030645995.1 Gammaproteobacteria bacterium
TGACCTAAAACCACTAGGATCAACCAACGATAACGGATTGTTCAACACGTAGCTGTACCGATTCAAGTTCTGCGCGTTACTGATGCTCTGCACAATCGGATCCGCACTCATGAACCTCCCCAGCTCCGGATCATAAATCCGCCCGCCCATGTGGATGATGCCCACCTCGTCCACCATCTCGTGCCCGGTGAAGCCTTGGGTGGTGATGGCGTTGAGCACGTCGTACTGCGCCTCGGCAAGCTCTGCCAGGGTGAGCACGTTGCGGCGTTTGCCGAAGGCGTCGAAACTCATCTCGGCCACGACGCCGCCCACGGCGTCGGTGATGATGTCAGTGGAGCCCAGCGTGTCCTTGTGCAGGTATTGCGTCGAGGGGCTGCCGTTGCTGGTTTCCGTGACCACAGCGATGTCGCCGATGTAGCGCTTGGTCTCGGTGACGCCGCTGCTGTGAGTGATGAACTCCACGTTGCCGATGGAGAGCGTGGTCTTGACGGTGGTGCCGTCGGCGTCGACGCGTTTGTAGTGCGAGCGATCCGGCCCGTAGGTGAACGTGGAGGTGTGCGTCCCTTTGCTCAGCGTCAGCGGTTTGCGGAAGGTGTTGTAGGTCACCGTGCGGCCGCCGCCGGTGAGCATGTTGCCAGTGGCGTCGTAGGTGAAGGTGTCGCTGCCTGCCGTGGTGACGGCGTGTGGGCCGGCGCTGCCTGCGCCGTAGGTGTAGGTGCCGACGTCAGATTTGGAGGTGATGTTGCCCTTGATGTCGTACTGGAAGCTCTGTGTCGGCAGGCCTGTGGCCGTGGCCTGGGTCAGGCGGTTGAGTTCGTCGTAGTGGAAGGTCTCCGACAGCGTCGAGGCATTGGACTTCACGAAGCGGCTGCGGTTGGTGAGGATGCCGATGTCGTTGTAGGCGTAGGTGTTGTCTTGAATCGTCTGCGTCAAAGGGTTGGTGACCAGCACGCGGTCGGGCAGGCCGGTGGTGGCGTGGTAGGTGCTCTGGACCTTCAGCCCGTTGCCCAGCATGCTTTGGGTTTCACTGCCCCAGGCGTTGACGGTTTCGATCTGCTTGTACTTTTTGGTGGTGTCGGTGGCCTCAGCGATCTTCTCCATGTAACCATGGCTGTTGTAGGAGTACTGAACGCCGTGTTTGGTGGCGTCG
>JAUSMU010000453.1 GCA_030645995.1 Gammaproteobacteria bacterium
GCCGTAGTGCCGACAATGGGGAATCTGCACAGCGGGCACATCCATCTGGTCAATGAGGCGCACCGCCATGGCGACGTCGTGGTTTGCACGATCTTCGTCAATCCCATGCAGTTCGGCAAAAATGAGGACCTGGACGCTTACCCGCGAACGCTGGAGCAAGACAGGCAAAAACTTGCAGCAGCCGGGTGCACTGTCCTGTTCGCCCCGCCCGTATCCGAGATCTATCCTGACGGCCTGGAACAGCAGACGGTTGTCTCTGTGCCGAAAGTGTCAGAACGCCATTGTGGCATCAGTCGCCCCGGCCACTTCGATGGTGTCGCCACGGTGGTGAGCAAACTCTTCAACCTGGTGCAACCGGATACAGCGCTGTTCGGACTAAAGGACTACCAGCAATTCATGGTCATCACCAGAATGGTGGCCGACCTGTGCTTTCCGATCAAACTCATCGGCGTGGAGACACAACGCGAGAGCAGTGGCCTGGCGCTCAGTTCCCGCAACGGTTATCTCACACCCGATGAGAAACAACGCGCCGCAGTTCTGTACCAGACTCTTCTGGAAAGCCGCGTACGACTGCAGGCTGGCGCTTCGATAGACAGTGTGGAAGCAATGGCGCGTGTGCGGCTGGAGCAGGCCGGCTTTCGGCCCGACTATTACAGCGTTTGCGATGCTCTCTCGCTGGAACCCGCACAACCGCATGACAGTGACCTCGTCATTCTGGCTGCTGCGTGGATGGGTACGACCCGCCTGATCGACAACTTGCGCGTACAACTTTCCTCACATTGATCTGATGCCCTTCACACGGGCTGCAGAGATCGAACCAGCACAATTTACTCGCTCAGGAAAACCTGCTAAAACTCCTTGCTCGTCATAAGTCTTAGCAAGGAATTATTCGATGTCCGATAGTCGCGTCTATCCAGTCTCCGAAGAGCTCGCCGCTCGCAGTCTGCTCAACAAAGAGCGTTACCAGAGCATGTATCAGGAGTCGATACATAACCCGGATGCATTCTGGGCACAACAGGCTCACGACTTCATCGACTGGATGCAGCCATGGACCCAACTGCATCACAGCGACTTCAGCAAAGGCGAGGCACGCTGGTTCGAAGGCGGCAAACTCAACGTCAGTGTCAATTGCATCGACCGTCATCTCGCGACTCGAGGCACGCAGACCGCGTTGCTGTGGGAAGGCGACGACCCTGGCAACAGCCGCCATATCACTTACAACGAACTGTATGAACAGGTATGCCGCCTTGCCAACGCACTGCGTGCACGAGGCGTTCGCAAAGGAGATCGGGTCAGCATCTACATGCCGATGATTCCCGAGGCCGCCTATGCAATGCTGGCCTGCGCACGTATCGGTGCCATCCACTCAGTCGTGTTCGGCGGCTTCTCACCGGAATCCATCAAGGACCGCATTCTCGATTCCGATTGCCGTGTGGTCATTACCGCCGACCAGGGGTTGCGCGGTGGCAAGGGTATTCCCCTCAAGCACAACGTCGACAAGGCGCTGGAGCACTGCCCTGACGTTCACACCGTGATGGTGGTGAAACACACCGGCGTGCAAACAGGCTGGACTACCGGACGCGACCTCTGGTACCACGAGAGCATCGCCAGTGCCAGCGCCCATTGCGAGCCAGAGATCATGGATGCGGAGGATCCGCTGTTCATCCTCTACACTTCTGGTTCCACAGGGAAACCCAAAGGCGTGCTGCACACCAGCGCAGGTTATCTGCTGGGCGCTGCCATGACGCATCGTTATGTCTTCGATTATCGCGACGGCGATATCTTCTGGTGTACTGCCGATGTGGGCTGGGTCACCGGCCACAGTTATATCGTCTACGGGCCACTTGCCAATGGTGCCACGACGCTGATTTTCGAAGGTGTCCCCACCTACCCAGACGCCTCGCGCTTCTGGCAGGTCATCGACAAGCACAAGGTCAACATTTTCTACACCGCACCGACGGCACTCCGCGCACTGATGGCAGCGGGCAATGATCCCGTCACCAGCACCTCACGGCAATCGCTGCGCCTGCTTGGCTCGGTCGGCGAGCCGATCAACCCCGAAGCCTGGCAATGGTATTACGACATTGTCGGCGAAGCGCGCTGCCCCATCGTCGACACCTGGTGGCAGACCGAGACCGGCGCCATCATGATCACGCCATTGCCCGGCGTGACCGATCTGAAACCGGGTTCAGCCACTCTGCCCTTCTTTGGTGTCAGGCCGGCACTGCTGGACGCAGACGGGAAAGAGCTGAAGGGGCCGGGCACCGGCAATCTGGTGCTCGCGGGGAGCTGGCCCAGTCAATTGCGCACGGTATTCGGAGACCATCAACGCTGCATCGACACCTACTTCACAGCCTATCCCGGCTACTACTTCACCGGCGACAGCGCGCGCCGCGACGAGGATGGCTATTACTGGGTGACCGGCCGCGTGGACGACGTGATCAATGTCTCCGGCCATCGTCTCGGCACCGCTGAAATCGAGAGTGCTCTGGTGCTGCATCCCAAAGTGGCCGAGGCGGCGGTAGTGGGTTACCCCCACGACATCAAGGGGCAGGGCATCTACGCCTATGTAACTTTGATGCACGGCGTGCCGGACTCGGCGGAGCTACGCAAGGAGCTGATCGCTTTCGTGGCCGAGGAGATCGGGGCATTCGCAAGACCGGAGATACTGCAGTTCGCTCCGGGCCTGCCCAAGACTCGCTCCGGCAAAATCATGCGGCGAATTCTGCGCAAGATCGCCGCGAACGAACTCGAAAACATGGGCGACACCAGCACGCTTGCCGACCCGGCGGTGGTAGACCAACTGATTCAAAATCGCTTGAATCGATAATTTTTTGAATTGCACAGAGTTGTGGGTAAGACAGGGATTGGGTGCTCACTGCCATGACACGCCGTGAACCCATCCATGGGGGCTCGACGCCAGCATCCATGCTGGCGACGGTCATGTCAGTGAGCACCCAATCCCTGTCTCGTCACGTTCTGTGGAATCGTCAGATACATAAATCCTGAGGGTGCCAGAGCATGCAAGAAGTATTCATCGCTGCCGCCGGGCGCAGCGCGATTGGCAGTTTTAATGGGGCTCTGGCTGACCTGTCTGCGGTAGAGATGGGCAGTCAGGTGATTCGGCAGTTACTGCAGAGGCATACGATTGACCCGGCATTGGTGGACGAAGTTATTCTTGGGCATGTTCTGTCGGCGGGCTGCGGGCAGAATACGGCGCGGCAGGCAAGTCTCGGGGCTGGCATCGGCATCACGACACCCGCCATGACCATCAACAAAGTGTGTGGCTCTGGACTCAAAGCCGTCCATCTTGGCGCACAGGCGATTGCGCTGGGGGATGCTCGGCTCGTGGTCGCGGGAGGCATGGAGAGCATGAGTCAGTCTGCGCATGTGCTGCCGCACTCGCGGCAAGGACAGACGATGGGCCACTGGCAGTTGATCGACACCATGCTGCACGACGGACTCATCGACGCCTTCAACGGTTATCACATGGGCATCACCGCTGAGAATCTTGCCCAGAAGTACGGCATCTCTCGCCAGCAACAGGATGGATTCGCGCTCGCCTCACAACGCAAGGCTGTCGCAGCCATGAGTGCGGGGCGCTTCGTTGGCGAGATCATTCCGCTGCGCATTTCTCAGCGCAAAGGTAACGCGTTGATTGTTGATCAGGATCAGGGGCCACGCCCCGACAGCAGCGCCGAACTGCTGGCGCGCCTCAAACCCGCCTTCAAGACTGATGGCACCGTCACCGCAGGCAATGCCTCAGGTCTAAACGACGGCGCAGCGGTCGTCGTGCTGTGTAATGCCGTCATGCTGAAACAACTCTCCCTGACGCCGCTGGCCAGCATCCGTGCCTGGACGAGTGTCGGCGTCGATCCATCCATCATGGGGATTGGCCCGGTTTCGGCTACGCGCCGCTGCCTCAGCAAGGCTGGCTGGTCGGTCGGCGATCTGGATCTGATCGAGGCCAACGAAGCCTTTGCGGTCCAAGCACTCGCGGTAGCGCAGGAGTTGCAGTGGGATGTCAACCGGGTCAACGTTAATGGTGGCGCTATTGCGCTGGGCCATCCCATCGGTGCATCCGGTTGCCGGGTACTCGTGACACTGCTGCATGAAATGGTGAAGCGTGATGTGCGAAAAGGACTGGCGACCTTGTGCATCGGTGGTGGTCAGGGTGTGGCGATCGCGGTGGAACGCTGATACATCGTGACGATGTCGCGGGAAGGCAGCATCACGCTTTCGAGGGGTGTAAAACCAAGCTTTTTGCAGAGTGCGTGTCCGGCGGGATTGGCAGGCCTGTCGCGCACCTGACAGACGAGGTTGTCGATGCCACGCTCGCGACACCACTGCAACACCTCCATTAGCATCGCGTTCGCCATCCCTCGGCGCCGAGCGTCAGCTACCATCACAACGCGGTCGACATACAGGAAGTTGTCAAACCGCGTCTGAAACCACATATAGCCAAAGTTCTCGACAGCCCTGCCTGCACCGATGCTCAGCAGAAACCCCGACAATTTCCCGCCGGGTTTGCCTTGCCAGCGCTCTACCACACAATCGCTTTGCTCCACGAGCTCTGCAAACTGACTCTCTGGGAGACTGAACGCCTCAGCGCCCGCTGCTTCGTTCAGCTTCCAGCGTTTTCTGACATGAGTGTGGTAGTTCATTCGTGAATGTTCAATCGGGCGCCGTCATCATTTCCGCCCGCTTCATCATTACTCCTTACTGTCCAGCTTGGGCGCTGCCATCCACTCGTGGCCCTTGAGCATAGCGTGCCAATAAATCGGCGGCAGCATGTCTTTCTTCAAAATCCACGCGAGACGGGTCGGTTCGGTGCCCTTAATCACCCAATCCGGGAAACTGGGCAGGAGCTTTCCACCAAACCCGAACTCGGCGAGCACGATCTTGCCATTCTCGACCGTCAGCGGGCAGGATCCATAACCATCGTAACGTGCCGTGCTGTGCGTGACGCCCATGTCGGCCAGCAGATTGTGTGCAACCACTGGAGCCTGCTTGCGCGCGGCAGCCATGGTCTTGGCATTGGGCGCATTCATGACATCGCCCAGTGACCAGATGTTGCTGTATTTCTTGTGGCGCAGCGTTTCCTGATCGACGTCTACCCATCCCGCAGCGTCTACCAGCGTGCTGCTGCGAATGACATCGGGCGCCTGCTGTGGAGGACACACGTGAATCATGTCGAAGTTAGTTTCGACGACGCTCTTCTGTCCATCCGCATCGGTACGTTCGAACCAGGCAGTTTTTGCCTCGCCATCCACTTTGGTCAAGCGGTGATTAAAGTTGAGTTTGGCGTGATAACGCTCGATATACTTCATCAACGCTGGCACATAGTCCTTCACGCCGAACAACACGGCCCCAGCATTATAAAACTGCACGTCTATATTGCTCAGCACACCTTGCCGCAGCCAGTGATCGGAAGACAGGTAGAGCGCCTTCTGCGGTGCGCCTGCACACTTGATCGGCATCGGAGGCTGGGTAAATACTGCACGCCCGGACTTCAGTCCCTGCACCAGCTTCCAGGTATAAGGCGCGAGATCGTAGCGATAGTTTGAAGTGACGCCATTGCGCCCCAAAGACTCGGTGAGCCCCTCGACTCCAGCCCAATTCAGTTTGATACCGCAGGCGATGACCATGCGGTCATAACTGACGACAGCGCCATCATCCAGCATCACACGATTCTGTCCCGGGGAAAATTCCTGCGCGGCCGCTTGTATCCAGGTAACTCCACGAGGTATCAAGGGAGCCATCTCACGTTCGGTATCCGTATTCTGG
The DNA here is from genome assembly GCA_030645995.1 of Gammaproteobacteria bacterium. GTDB lineage: Bacteria > Pseudomonadota > Gammaproteobacteria > Pseudomonadales > Pseudohongiellaceae > UBA5078. The sequence continues at coordinate 5,788 of JAUSMU010000453.1, forward strand.
AAGACGCCAGCACCGACCATGGTCCAGCCAGGCTGGTAGTAATGCTTCTGCGCCTTGTCGATGATGGCGATCTGCAGATCTGGTTTACGTTTGAGCAGACTGGACGCGGCGCTTATGCCTCCTGCTCCGGCTCCGATAATCACGACACTGAAGTGGCGAGCTGAAGAAGCGGAGGCTTGCGCCTGCGGCATTGATGCCGTCGCTTCGACGCGTCGCACACAGTCGCTCAGATCATAACCTGCAGCGTTACCCATACTCAGGATGTCCGCACCGGGCATGCCTTTACCGCCCTGCACGAGCGCCCATAGATTGATCGATCGGGTTCCGGTACGACAGTAGGCAACAACTGGCTGCGGCAATTCAGCGAGCGCCGCACCGAATGCCTGCACATCAGCCGGTCCAAACTGTCCGGACACGATTGGCACGTGACGAATACTCATCCCCTGCTGCTGCGCTGCGGCCGCGATCTCAGCATAGGACGGCTGCCCGGCAACTTCGCCATCGGGTCGGTTGCAAATAAGGCTCTTGACGCCTTGTGCCGCCAGATCGGCAACATCGCTGACGTTCAGTTGCTCAGCGACCGCGAAACCTTCGTTTACTTTTCTAATAATCATATGCTCTCCGTATCCTGCAAAAGTATGTGGCCATATTACAGCACGTTTACCGGCAACTTCAGAAAAACCTGACCGTCGGCATTGGCTGGGGGCAAATGCCCTGCCCGCATGTTCACTTGCAAAGATGGCAGGATCAGTCTCGGCATGTCGAGCGTCTTGTCGCGAGCCTCGCGCATGGCTACGAACTGGTCCTCCGAGATTCGATCATTGACGTGCACGTTGTTATCACGCTCTTCTTTTACCGTGGTCTCCCATGCTTCCGCACGTCCTTCCGGGTAGTCGTGACACATGAACAGGCGTGTAGCATCGGGCAACTCCAGCACTCTGTGCACGGATCGATAAAGTGTGCGGGCATCACCCCCCGGGAAGTCTGCTCTAGCCGAACCGCTGTCAGGCATGAACACTGTATCACCGACGAAGGCTGCATTCCCGATCACGTGCGTCATGCACGCAGGCGTGTGACCGGGGGTGTGCAGAGCATATGCCGTCATGGTACCGATCTGATAGCTGTCTCCGTCCGCGAAAAGTCGATCAAACTGCGAGCCGTCACGCTGAAACTCGGCGCCTTCATTGAAGATTTTGGCAAAGGTTTCCTGCACAACTGTAATGCGATCACCGATGCCCAGTTTGCCGCCAAGGTGCTGCTGAATGTAAGGAGCCGCCGATAGGTGATCGGCGTGCACATGGGTCTCGATGATCCATTCCAGTTTCCAGCCCTTCTCACGAATGAACGCAATGATATTGTCGGCACCGGAATAGCTGGTGCGCACGGCCGCATAGTCGATGTCCATGACCGAATCTATTACTGCGCAGGCGTCGGAGTTGGGGTCCTTGACGACGTAGCTGAAGGTATTGGTTGGCTCATCGAAGAAGTGGTAGACCTGGGGCTGCACTTGCAGGTCTGGCACGAACGGTAAGGTGGTCATATTGGCATTCCTCTCCTGTTAGGTTTGATTCTTGACTAGAAAAGAGCAATTCACGGGCCAAGCTCGCATAAACTTGCATAAGTCGCGCACCTGATTGATAGATAAGCCTTTTTCAAAATCGTACCAGATCAGGATTGACAACCTGGAGTGCGCCAGCCAATACTTCAGACAATAACGACACGTCACTTTGTCAATATTGACACAACTATGCAGATCATCAGTTCCGACAAAAATTTTCACTCCAGCGCAGGCATGCTGGAAGGGTTCGACTACCCAGCCATTCTCGTCAGCAGCAGCTATCAGATTCTGGCTGCCAACGACCTCTATACTCGCACCTTTGGTCACATCGATACCTCCGCCAAAGCCTTCTGCTATCAGGTATCGCACCACTACAGCAAACCCTGCGACGAGGCTGGCGAGTCATGCCCGCTGGTAGCCTGCCGGAAATCCGGTCACCGCGAAAAGGTGCTGCATATCCATAACACGCCACGCGGCCGCGAGCACGTCGACGTTGAAATGCTGCCTATCTTCGGTGACGACGGGGAACTTCGCTATTTTGTAGAGCTGCTCAAACCCGTCGCCCATGCCAGCGCACAAGCCAGCAGCGAGCTAATGGTCGGCACAAGCGCGCGCTTCAATACACTGATCGAGATGATCAATCGCGTCGCCCCCAGTAACGCCTCCGTGCTGTTGCTTGGCGAGTCCGGCACCGGCAAGGAACTGGCGGCCAGGGCCATTCATCGCGCAAGCTTGCGCAAGGACATGCCCTTCGTGACTGTCGAATGTGCGGGGCTGACGGAGACGCTCTTCGAGAGCGAACTCTTCGGACACACCAAGGGCGCATTTACCGGAGCGACTTTCAACAAACAGGGCCTGGTGGATGCCGCCAATGG
>JAUSMU010000467.1 GCA_030645995.1 Gammaproteobacteria bacterium
ATGGGAGCGGAAGTCATGAATAGATCCTTGCTTGGTGGTCTTGGCGCAGTGCCCGGGCTTCCCGGTCAGGCTTCGTGATACAGTCTTGCTGGGTCACCTTGATCGAGGCGCGATCATGCCCTATCGAGGGTTATCATTCAAGCCGCCGGGCCTTTCACCGCAAGCCCTGCAGACATTTTCAACAAGGCGCGAAAGTGCAAGGGATGTGCCCCACGCCGAAGGAGTCATGATGTTGTTCAGCAAGCCGGACACCCTGCCAACCGTCGACACGGCACTGCCAGGACGGGCGCATGCCGTGCGGATCAGTAACCGCCATTTCGTGACTGGACAACCCCTGCACGGGGACATGCCTGTCGAGGTGCAAACTGCCGTGTTCGCCATGGGGTGTTTCTGGGGCGCGGAGCGTTTGTTCTGGCGCCAGGAGGGGGTTTACAGCACGGCAGTCGGCTACGCCGGAGGGATTACCCCAAATCCAACTTATGAGGAAGTGTGCAGTGGCCGTACTGGGCATACCGAGGTGGTCATCGTCTTCTACCGTCCTGGCGAGATCTCCTATGCACGACTACTGCAGTTGTTCTGGGAGTCTCATGACCCGACGCAGGGGATGCGCCAGGGGAACGACAGGGGTACCCAATATCGTTCGGCAATCTACACCACCTCTCCGGAACAGCTGGCGCAGGCGTTGGCAAGCAAGCAGCAGTTTCAGCTGGCCCTTGATGGCTCTGGCTATGCATCAATAACTACTGAAATCAAATCGTTGGAAGCGGTTTATTACGCAGAGGATTATCACCAGCAATACCTCGGCAAGAATCCGGCGGGTTACTGCGGCCTGCGTGGGCTGGGGCTGTCCTGTGCGTTGCTGAGCTGAATCGCTGGATCGATTCCCGACCCGGTTCAGCAGGGGCGGAAGAACTCCAGGATTTGTGCCTCCTTCGCCAGCGCATCCTGATACCCCAGATCCATGAGGCGCTGGCAGTAGGCCTTCTCGAACAACAACAGACTGAGGATGGCGCTGGAACCGGAGTCGCGCACAAACAGCTTCAAGGCCCGGGGCAGGTCGTCGAAGTGCTCGCTGGCGATGTTGTTGAGATTCTGGCTTGGGGAGACATCGAGAAGTTCGATGGGGCGCAGATGCAGGCTGGGGTCCAGTGCAACTTCAGGCGGTAGCAGGTTCACCAGAGTGTTGGTGCGGCGCAACGCCTCCAGATCGCTGGCGAGTGTGTCGACAAACGCGCTGTTGAGAATGTGAGCGAGAATCTGGGTGAGTGATGGTCGTGCAGGTGCTATGGCCTTTGCAGGGTTGTTGGGCGCGTTGCTGCTGACGCCAACGGCCAGTATCCGCGTGGCACCGAGATGGATCGCGGGGCTGAGTGGCGAGAGCTGGCGGATTGCTCCGTCGCCGAAGAACTCCCGATCAATCCTGACGGCAGGGAAGAGCGTGGGAATGGCGGTTGAGGCCAGCAGGTGCTGCAAGGTCAATGAGGTTCGTACCCCGATGCGGTGTGGCCCCCGCCAGTCCCGGATATCGGCACGGCCCTGGTAGAAAGACACGGATTCGCCACTGGTATAACCCGATGCAGTGACGGCAAGCGTTTCCAGATAGCCCGCATCGAGGCTGCGCTGGATGCGGTCGAAATTGATGACCTTGTGCAGCAATTGCTCCAGCGGCTCGTTGTTGAGCAGCGACGTGGGTGTGTCCCGGCGTCGGTTTGCCAGGAAGGAGAACACCCAGTTGGAGGCGCTACTGATCAGTCCACCGGAGTCGAGCCGGTAAATCTGTGCACTGGTAATGTTCTTCCAGGTGTACTCCAGCGTGCGCACGCCGGTGCGCAGACGTTGCGCCTGCGCGGCGAGCGATACCGCATTGAGCGCACCGGCCGATGCCCCTGTGATGATCTGGAAAGGGTTGGTCGACTCCTTGGGCAACAGACTGGCAATGGCCCGCAGCACGCCGACCTGATAGGAGGCGCGGGCACCGCCACCGGACAGGACCAGTGCGCGTTTGTCTTTTTCAGCGTGTTTTTTCATACGAACCGTTTGTCATTGGAACAACAGCCGCCGATTCTAGCCGCCTTTGCGGAAGGGATGCCATGAATTTGCTGGCGCCGAGCAGTTTCGCGCGGGAATGTTCTATACTTCTGCCGCAGACCCTGCCGCAGTCCCTGCCGCAGTCCCTGCAGTAGACACCGACGATGTCTTCAACGATAAGCACATACAAGGAGCACGCCCATAGTGGATAAGCGAGTAGATAAGCTGGTGATCGCGATCTCTTCGCGTGCCCTGTTCGATCTGAGCGACAGTCACCGCGTCTACGAAGAGCAGGGCCTTGAAGCCTATCAGCAGTATCAGATCGCCCATGAGGAGGAGCCATTGGCTCCCGGTGACGCGTTCGGGCTGGTAAACAAGCTGCTCAATCTCAACAAGCTGCTGGGGGCGGAGCGGGTCGAGGTCATCCTGTTGTCCCGCAACAGCGCGGACACCGGGCTACGGGTGTTCAATTCCATCCGTCATTATGGCCTTAACATCACCCGTGCTGCGTTCTGTGGCGGCGACAGTCCTTATCGCTATATTGCGGCCTTCAACAGTCACCTGTTCCTGTCCACCGATGGTGGCGATGTTCGTCATGCGCTGGAACTGGGCATTGCCGCAGCGACCATTCTGCCTTCCACGGTGACCACCAGCACCGAGGGCAAGCTCAAGTTTGCCTTCGATGGGGACGCCGTCCTGTTCTCGGACGAGGCGGAGCGCATCTATAAGTCCAGTGGTCTGCAGGCGTTCACAGAGAGTGAGAAGCTGGCGGCGAACCGACCGTTGTCTGGCGGACCCTTCAAGCCTTTTCTGGCGGCGCTGCAGCAGCTGCAGATGGAGTTCGCGCCGGGTGAATCGCCGCTTCGGACCTGCCTGGTGACAGCCCGCTCTGCGCCAACTCACGAGCGAGTAGTGAAGACGCTGCGAGCCTGGAATATCCGCATTGACGAGTCTCTGTTCCTGGGTGGCATGGACAAGGGGGAGTTTCTGCGCGCCTATGACGCGGACGTGTTTTTTGATGATCAGCAGGGCCATTGTGAATCGGCCCGCAATCACGTGGCGACGGGGCACGTGCCCAGCGGGGTCGCCAACAACCCTCCGCTGCAGCTGGAGCAGTCCGAGTCATGAAGCTGCAGCAGCTGCGTTATATCTGGGAGGTCGCGCGCCGGGGCATGAACGTCTCCGCTGCGGCCCAGAGCTTGTTCACCTCACAACCGGGCGTCAGTAAACAGATTCTATTGCTGGAGGACGAGCTGGGAGTGCAGATCTTTGCTCGGAGTGGCAAACACCTGACCGGGCTCACGCCCGCCGGGGAAAGGATTCTGGAGGCCGCTGGCGAGGTTCTGCTGGGGGCCGAGAACATTCGCGCCATCGCGCAGGAATTCAGCGCCGACAAGTCCGGCAGCCTGTCCATCGCCACCACTCATACCCAGTCCCGCTATGTGCTGCCGCCAGTGATACAGCGTTTCATCAGCAAATATCCCGAGGTGTCGCTGCACATGCATCAGGGTACGCCGTTGCAGATCGCGGAACTGGCGGCCCAGGGCACCGCTGACTTCGCGATTGCCACAGAGTCCATGGAGCTGGTGGGAGATCTGGTGATGATGCCGTGTTATCGCTGGAACAGGATATTGTTGCTGCCATTGCAGCATCCGCTGACAAAAGTCGTGCGCTTGAGTCATGCTGACATTGCGGCCTATCCGATTGTGACGTATGTCTCGGGGTTCACTGGACGGGCCAAACTCGATCAGGCCTTCAGTGAGCGTGGTTTGGCATTGCGGGTAGTAGTCACGGCGGCGGATGCCGATGTCATCAAGACTTATGTGCGCCTCGGTATCGGCATTGGCATCGTGGCCAGCATGGCTTATGACGCCGAGAAGGACAGCGATCTGGTGGCGGTGGATGTCGGCCATCTGTTCGATTACAGCATTACTCGCATTGGCTTCCGGCGTGGGGCGTTCCTGCGCGGGTTCATGATGGATTTCATCACAATGTTTGCTCCGCACCTGCAGCGCGACATCATCGACGCGGTGCTGGCCTGCCAGACGCAGGCCGAGATCGATGCGCTGTTTGCGAAGACGGAAATCCCCGTGCATCACCAGGCGGGTTAGTCTCTCACGCCGGGCTTGTGCAGGCCGCACTCTTTCGCCGTTGCTTCTTCCCACCACCAGCGTCCCTCGCGTTCGTGCTGATTTGGCCCCACGGGTCGCGTGCAGGGTTCACAGCCGATGCTGATGAATCCTTTATCGTGCAGGGAGTTGTAGGGCACGTCGAACATGCGGATGTAGTCCCAGACCTGCTTCGAGGTCCAGTTGGCGAAGGGGTTGAACTTCAGCAGAGGTTTGTCCGGTGTCGAGAAAGCCTTGTCCAGCTCTGCTACCGCGACCTGGGAGCGGGTTGGGCTCTGATCCTTGCGCTGCCCGGTGATCCAGCCGTCCAGCGTGCCCAGCATGCGGCGCAGTGGTTCGATCTTGCGAACGCCGCAGCACTCTTCATGACCCTCTTCGTAGAAACTGAACAGCCCCTTGCTGCTTACCAGTGCTTGCAAACGCTGTGCGTCCGGGGTGAGGAACTGGATATCGATCTTGTACTGCTTGCGCACCTGTTCGATGAAGCGCAGGGTTTCCGGGTGCAGGCGGCCGGTGTCGAGACTGAACACCTTGATGTTCTTGTTCAGCTTCCAGGCCATTACCACCAGCGCCACGTCCTCGGCGCCGCTGAAAGAGATCGCAATGTTGGGAACGTCGGCAAGCACTTGGCGGAGTATTTCCTTGGGTTCCATGTCTTGGAAAAGACTATTTAATTCAGCAATATTTTGTGCATTGATCATGTGATGCATCACTTGTTGGTCAGTATGAAAATTTGAAAAAGAGTCTGCCGAAGTGTCTGCAGAGGGCGCGGGCCATTCTCTATGATTTGCCCTTGCAGGTAAACCTGCCATTGCCGCCGCGAGCCTGCCGCCTGCCTTGCATAGGGCGGCGGATGTGGGTACATTTACGCGTCTTAAAATTCAGCCACTGGCGAAGGGGAAATGCGT
>JAUSMU010000471.1 GCA_030645995.1 Gammaproteobacteria bacterium
CTGAGCGACCTGCCCGGCTATCACTACGGGCGCCTGGACGTGAAATTCCGCGACATCGATTCGCTGCGCCGTGGAGAAACCATAGAGATCGTCGAGATCAATGGCGCCAGCTCCGAGTCCATTCACATCTGGGACAAAGACACCCGGCTCGGCGACGCCATCAGTACGCTGTTATGGCAGTACCGTACGCTGTTCAAGCTCGGCGCCCACCACCGCGAACAAGGACATCAACCACCAGGCCTGCGCGCGTTGCTGCGGCACTGGCAAATTGAACGCGCGCTGACCCGCCACTACCCGAGCACTGATTGAACATGATGAACAATCCTCTTGCACTGACTTCACTGCATCCGATGCCGCGCTTCCTGCTGAATCGACTGACACGCCTGAACATTCTCAGCGCTTGGTATGACGAATGGCTGGCCGCGCCGAGTCAACAGACACCGGCCCCACAGGCAGACGCACAAACCGACGGCGGGCACCGCTTTCTCAACTTTGTGCTGGAAAAGCTCGACGCCGATCTGCACGTGACCAACCCGGAGCAGCTGTCACAGATTCCAGCGACGGGCCCGTTGCTGATTGTGGCGAACCATCCGCTGGGCGCGATGGAGGGCATGCTGCTTTCCAGACTGCTGCTGCGCCATCGCCCCGACCTCCGGGTGCTGACCAACGAACTGCTGCTGGTGTTCCCGGAGTTCAAGGATCTGTTCATCGGCGTGGATGTACTCAACCCCAATGCCCAGAGCAAAAACATGAAAGGGATGCGGGAGGCCAACCGGCACCTTGGCAACGGCGGTGCGCTGCTGATATTTCCGGCGGGCACGGTGTCACACATGCGCCTGCCGGGCGGCAGCATCGAGGATAGTCCGTGGTCTTCCATGGTCGGACGTCTGGCTCTCAAGCACGGCGCCAACTGCATCTCGTTCCGCATCAATGGTCGCAACAACACACTGTTCTATCTTGCCGGGCTGGTCCACAAGCGCCTGCGCACCCTGCTGCTGCCGCGCGCCATGCTGGACAAGCAGGGCTCGCAGCTGCAAATCAGCGTGGGCAAAGTCATCGATAAAGACGCCATCAAGCAGCTGGGATCGCCGACCTGCGTCACGCAATACCTGCGCCTGAACTGTGATCTGCTCAGTGACAGCATTTCGGCATCTGACCACCAGAGAACAGCGCTCCCTGCCACACAGCCCGACGCTAATAGAAGACAGGCGCTCGCGGCTCAGTTCGACGCACTGCAACCCTACAAGGTCGCAGAGCATCAGAACTATGCCGTTTACTGCACCCCTTTTCAGGCACTCGGCTGCATTGCCGAGCAACTCGCACTGGAACGGGAACAGACCTTTCGCCAAGCCGGAGAAGGCACCGGCAAGCCCCTGGATCGAGATCAATTCGACAGCGATTACTGGCACATCCTGGCCTGGGATCACGACGCGCAGCGCCTGATCGGCGGCTATCGTGTCGTGCGTGCCGAGACAGTAGTAAAGGCGCGCGGACTCGACGGCCTCTACAGCCACACGCTGTTCCATTTTGACGAGGCGTTCCTGCGCGCCCTCGGCCCCGCCATCGAACTCGGGCGCTCCTTTGTCACGTCCGCTTACCAGCGCAACCCCCGGGCACTGGATCTGCTATGGAAAGGCATTGGCGCCTTTGTGCTGCAGAACAGCGACTGTCACACCCTGTTCGGTTGCGTCAGCATCTCGCAGCGCTACTCGCCACTGGCAAGAGCCCTGCTCGCCGACACGTTTCTGCACAACAACGTGGCCGACGAGGAAATGCGCAAACTGGTCAGACCCGTGGCACGCGAGCGCCGCCAGCGCACCCACTGGGACAGAGAGCTGTTGCTGGCCTGTGCCGATACGGCGATCTTCAACAAACTGCTCGGCAGCCACGACGCTGAAAGCCGTGTGCCGACACTGATCAGGCATTACCTCGCGATGAATGGAAAATTTGTGGACTTCTCCGTCAACAACAGCTTCAACCGTTCTCTGGACGGATTGATTTTTGTGGACCTGCGCAATGCCCCACCCAAATACCTGCAGCGCTATCTCGGCAAGGAACCTGCCGAGCGTCTGCAACAACTCTGGAGGACTGGTCATGCTGAATAGATCGCTGCTCGCCACACTGGCGCAGATCGGTGCAATTCTCGATGTCGTCAGCACACTGCCCGCAGCACAGCGCTCGACGGTCTATGTGCAGTCTCACGTCGGCGTGCACGTGCGCCATGTGATCGACCACGTGCAGGCCTTCCTGGCGGGGCTGCAGACTGGCGAAATCGACTACAACGTCCGGCACCGCAACAGCCCGAGTGAAGTGGACCCCGACTTTGCTGCAGCCCAGCTGCTCGCCATCATGAGCGCGTGTGAGGCGTTGGAAAATTTGAATTGCGCACCGCCGGAAGAATTGCTGGTCACTTCGGAGATTGATTGCCTGACCACGCACACGGAGAAATTCCGCTCCAATGCCGCGCGGGAGGTCCTCTATCTGATCAACCACACGATTCATCATGCCGCCTACGTTCGTCTGCTGCTGCAGGGCTGCGGCATCGAGCTTGCCTCGCATATCGGCATCGCGCCGTGCACCGCCACTTTCCAGAGAGAAAGTCAGCAATCAACAGCCGAGTTGAGCGCATGTGCACGCTGACGATTGTCTCCACCGCAGACGGACTTGCCATCACCATGAACCGGGACGAGCAACGGACGCGCGCTGAAATCGGCACGTTGCTTTCCGGCTGGAGCGAAGAGCATCAACTGTCCTACTGCTACCCGCTCGATGGCCTGCATGGTGGCACCTGGATGGGCGCCAACTCGCACGGCATTGTGCTCGCCCTATTGAACCGCTACCAGAGCCCGACGCGACCCGACGCCGAGAGTCGCGGCCTGATCATCAGCGAACTGATCAGGCTCCCCTCTCTCGACACGATGCTGAACACGCTGCGGAAGGGGTTGGGACAGCGTTGCAACCCCTTCGAACTGATCCTCATCGGGGACGCAAGGGTAGTAGAGTGTCGCTGGGACGGCAGCGACTACAGTTGCCACGACCACGACAGCGCGATGCCCCGCATGTTCACGTCATCCTCGGTGAATGCGGAGAGTACTGCGATCTTGCGAGGCAATCTGTTTCAGGTGTGGCTGGCAGGCAATCGAAGCGGTATGGTTACAGCGAAGACGATTCTCGAAGAGTTACACCTGCGGCAGGAACTCGATGATCCCTCTTCTAGTATCCTGATGTCCCGCGAACACTCCCACACCAAGAGTATCAGTCAGGTTCTGGTGCATCCCGATTATCTGGAGTTTCTCTATCTCACGGAAGCCATGCTGCCCACGATTGCTGCAGCACGCTCCGTCGACAATCTGCCCCGCCACCGCATCAACATTGCCTGAATACGACCTGTGGGAGCGGGCCTGCCCGCGATTGCTTTTGACTTGCAATGAAAGTCAATCGCGAGCAGGCTCGCTCCCACAATCAGGGCTTTCTGAACTTGAGGGTCATGCGGTCGCTTTCACCAATGCCCAGCATTCGCTCTCGCAAATCACGATTGAGTGTCGTGCCTCTGAGGGTCGGCGGCAGAGAGTAAACGCCATCCGGGTGATTCTTTGAGTCCAGTGGATTGGCGTTGATTTCTGCCTGATCCACCAATTCAAAGCCAGCGCGCTCGGCCAGCATCACCACGTGCGACTGATTGACGTAACCATCGACCGCACGAGGATCCTGAGGCACGCTCTCGTTTCCGCGATGATCCACGATGCCAAATATCCCACCCGGCTTGAGCATGCGGAAGATTGCGTCATAGTACTCTTGTGCAGGGTTGTCGTAGATCAGGAAACCATGCGCCCGGAAGACAAGCACCCTGTCTGCCACTCCATCCGCAACCTCGGCGACGGGATCAGGAAAGGCCGATGCATCCAGCACGGGAATGTAGGTTCCAGGGCCACTGACAAAGAACGGTTCCAGAATGCTTCGATACCACCCTCCCTGACCGCCAGGCCAGATTTCCACCACAGTCTGCTCGGGACGAACCTCGAAAAACATCAGCGTCTCCAACGGGTGGCGATACCGATTGCGTGCTCGCAGCTCTTCAGAGCGCGTCTCGCTGTTGATCAGGATGTTGAGTTGCTCGCTGAGCGCCGCGTCAGAGACCTGTTCCGCCGCCTGGGACAATGCGGGCGCCAGTAGATGCAGCGTCGTTGCAATCACGAATGTGCGTAGAGTTATTTTCATTATCGTTAGTCTCTTGGTGTCAAACTGGTTTTGTAAAACCGGGTTAAAAAACGCGGACATCACTGCTGGCACGCTTCCTGTCACGCCTAACCTGACCGGCATTGACGCCAAAACATTTGCTGAAGGCCCTGGAAAATGCCGCCTGCGATTTGTAGCCCAAGGCATCCGCAACATCGGCCACCGCTCTGCCCGCTTCCAGATAACTCCAACCAAGCTGCATGCGCCACCAGCCAAGATATTGCATGGGCGTCCAGCCACTCACCTGGCGAAACGTCGTCGCAAACAGACTGCGCGACATTGCAGCCTCTGCCGCCATGCGCGTCAGTGTCCACGCGGAGCCCGGTGCCTTATGCACGGCATCCAGCGCGTGTCGCAATCTGGCATGGGCGTGCAGCGCCAGAGGGCCGTTCAATTCACTCGGCACCTGTTCGAAATAGTGGGTAAGAGAATAAACAAACAGCAGCTCGCAGAGCCGATCCAGCAGCCCTTCCTTCGCTAATGCATCCCCATGGCTCTCCCGCAAGGTCAGCTCCAAAAGTGGACGTAACCACGGGCTGTCAGCGTTATTCCTGACGATGACCACAGGTGGCATCGCATTGAGCAATTCATCACTCGCCGGATGCTTGAAAGTAACCTCAGCGCACAACAATCCCGTACCAGCGATGCCCTGAGATTCACCATAGGGAAGATGTTGCTGTTCTCCCGTCTGCGCCTCCTGAGGAGACATGCCATGCGCTATCTCTCTAGGGAAAAGCACCAGATCTCCCAACTCCAGCACGGTGGAAAAGTGCCCCGGAATATCAATCGCGCACGCGCCGGATGTCACAACATGGAAGCAGGTATTGCCAATCGCGTGCTCTCGTATCTGCCAATTCCCACAAATCTTTGCGTTGTGATAAATGCGCGCCTGCAGGCGTATCAGTCTTATCAGATCGGACCCTGAACTCATCTCTACATACCACCGTGCATGTCTGCCCGATCTTTCACTAGAACGGGTCTGTTTACCAATCCCGCATGCCAATTCTGTACGCAAGAGCATGCAATATGGACTTTATGCAACCTAACGTACTCGGCGAATGCGTAACATGCAAGTGTACTTCTCCGGTAGAAGCGACGCTTTCGACCACAAAAACAGCAGAGGAATTGCGGCATGAATCAGATCGATACTGGCAAACTCCAATTACCCCTTCTTGCATTGCGCCTGGGCGTGTTTCTGGTGATGCTCATGTGGACGCTGGACAAATTCC
>JAUSMU010000076.1 GCA_030645995.1 Gammaproteobacteria bacterium
TTGATGGCATAGGCGCCGGTAAAGACACCGGTCTTCTCCTTGGCGGCCGACGTCTCGCGGTCAAGATCACTGATATTCTTGACACGCTCGATGTAGCCATTAACGACCGCAGCCTGCTCAGGCGTCGTGATCCGCGCCACCAGCGGATGCTCCGGCGCCAGCACACAGAAGGTGGCACCAAACAAGGTATCGGGGCGCGTGGTAAAGACTTCGAAGCTGCCTTCAGCGCCTTGCAGCGTGAAGGTGACGCGGGCGCCGACGGACTTGCCTATCCACTGCCGCTGCATCTCGATGATGCCGGCTGGCCAGTCGAGTTCGTCGAGGTCGGTCAGCAGACGCTCGGCGTAGGCGGTGATCTTCAGCATCCACTGCCGCATCATGCGACGCTCGACGGGGTCGCCGGTCTCCACATAACGACCGTCCTGCACCTCTTCGTTGGCCAGCACCGTGCCCTGTGCAGGACACCAGTTCACAGGCACCTCGGCCAGATAAGCAAGATCCTGTTCATAGAGCTTCAGAAAAATCCATTGCGTCCAGCGGTAGTAATCCACCTTGCTGGTATCGATCTCGCGCTTCCAGTCATAGGAAAGGCCCAGACGTTTGATCTGACCGCGGAAGTTGGTGATGTTCTCCTGGGTGATCGCGGCGGGGTGACGCCCCTCACGAATCGCGGCGCGTTCGGCGGGCAAGCCGAAAGCATCCCAGCCCATCGGATGCAGCACGTTGAAACCATTCATGCGCTTGTAGCGAGCGATGATGTCGGTAGCCGTGTAACCCTCGGGATGACCGACGTGCAGACCCGAACCCGAGGGATAGGGGAACATGTCCAGGACGTAGTATTTGGGTCTGGTGAAGTCGTCGTTGGCAACGCTGAAGGTGCTGTTGGCATCCCAAAACTGCTGCCATTTGGGTTCGATTGCCGAGGGGCTGTATTTCTTGGTCATGCTGCTGCCGTGAATATCCTGCTCAATGAGGTGAAATGGTTGAGGAGAATAAACCACCTACTGCTTTATTACAATTTGCGGCACCTCAGACTTCCCTGCAACCAGGTGGTCAGAACTCGAGTTCCGGGCCCTTTTGCACAGCCGTCATTTCATTTTCCATCCTTGTGAAAAGTTATCGATGCATCGTTTCAGCGAATACCGCCATGTCCGCTTTTCACTTTTGTCTCAGACGGCGAACTTATCAAGTGCTGCATTTTTTGTACTTCATTCTGTCACGTCGCATCGACAACTGAACGACTCCAAGACCAGCGTCTTTTTCTTTCATTCTGCCTTTGACTTCAAGACTGGAAGTAATAGAATGGCGCCACGTGTTGATTATTTTAACGAGACTTTTGTGTTAAGAATTCTGGCCATTACAACGGCGTTGCTTCTCACCCTGTTCATATCGGGTATGGCAAACTATAGCCCGCGTACTGATGAAGGTGCCGGATACTCAGCGTTCGTGGATGACACCCCTTACACAAGCCATAAACAAGACGACAAGAAATTTCTCCCACAGAAAGAGTTTGTGTTGAACTCCGTTCAGATCAAATTCTTCAACTTTACTCCCCAGGCTCCATCGATTGTCAGCGCAAAAACCGCGCTAAAAATCCGCGACCCTCCTGCTGTCCGCGCTTAATTCCAGACCAGAATAAATCTACTGACCTGCCTGAAACGCGATTGAATTTCCAGTCGGCGCTCAGCGTACTCCGTACTGTCTCGAGCGCAAAATATCGCGATCAAGGCGGCGGTCTGTTTTGAAGTTCTGCGCCTTCTAAAATCTGGAACAAAACATCCATTTATCGATTTCTGCCGTTCAAGCACGATGGTCATCAGACCTCTGGAGCTTCAAACATGCGCGCAATACGATTATTTGCAGTGGACAAGATCGCTCATCTGGTACAACCCGATGAATTCCATGAACTAAGCCTGTCATCGCCAGCACTGACGATATTCACGGATTTCAAAAATCACCGTCCACTGGCGATAGACGGCTCAACTCCAGCAACTGAAGTGGAGGCAATGATGCGCAAGGCACACGTGAAGATGAAACTGGTGGTAGACGCCGACAATGAATTCATCGGCACAATCAGCCTTGACGATCTGGACGAACAACACTTCATGACCATGATTGCCAATGGTTATGAACGCGGCGAGATTCTAGCCACTGACCTGATGACGTCCAAGCAGCAGATCATGGCATTGAGTCTCGCGGAACTAGAGCAGGCCAACATCAATGATGTTATCCGGGCTCTGCGCGAATCGGGTCAACAGCACTGCCTGGTAGTCGACCGCAGCGGTCAGCAAATTCGCGGGCTGATCTCTGCGAGCGACGTCGCCAGGCGGCTGCACATTCCGATTCGCATCGAACGTATTCCCACATTCACCGATATTTTTTCTTCTGCAAGGCGTCCGGCGCTCTGACATCACGTCAAAGATCTTCTACAGCCGGTTTTGCCGGGGGCAGTCGCAGCGGTGCCTGCTCCCGGTTTTTTTTATTCTTCGAAGGCCATTCGCCGGTAATGCTCACAGATTGTGGGCAACGTGGCGACCTTGTCATACTCTTCACGCTCCGTCCCTTGTCTATTCACCGCTGGTACCGTGAGAAACATGATGCGTGACCTCAGCTCTATTGTATTGCTGCCCCATTCCCGCCCCGACGGCACTTCCTTACCATACAGACTGAAGAAGCGCACTGGCGTCCATTCGATAGCGCCACCCACCTGGTAGATCGCCGTCGCAAACTGCACATTTAGATCCGTATCGAGGCGGCACTGAAACACACGATCCTGTTCATCAACATGCACATAAGTGAAAGCCCGCAGATATTTCCAGCTGCCCTGCAGGCCCTGCTCGGCGGTCTGACCACTGGCCTCGGTGCACAACAGGCACAGCAGAGCAGCGTGAGTCAGTCTTCTCATCATTTCATATTTCTCCCGGAGGTAATCACTACGACGATATGCTCCTTGTTACAACCCGACAAAGCAAGTCTCGGCCAAGCGCGGCATAAACTCCAACAACTCTCTGCCGCAAATGGACTTGTCGTCGGAGTTGGGCTAACCTTTGGCTGGAGTCGGCCATGCTTGTCGCGGCGTCAGCGAATGGCGTGCTCTGCACTCTCCACACTTGGAAAAAAGGTCGCTCAGGTACCCAAAACATGAAAGGCAACTCTGCCCCGCTCCGCCTGCGACGCACAAGTCTGCGCAGCCACTGCTTCTCGATTGACTCCCTTCTTCACGCAACCCTGCTCTTTGCTTTCGCGTCGCCGGTGCTGGCTCAGAATGTGGGAGGCGACCCCCTGTATGGCTCAGGCAGTCTTGACGGAGGTTTCACGCCGGATCCTTTTGTGATCGAAGTGCAGGCAGGCGGCAATGACCTCGCTGATGACAATGGCGAAAGTTGCACTGGCTACATTGCCGACGCCCAGCCCGATTACCGACTCACCTATGCCCCGACGGAATATCCACTGGGCATTTTCGTCTCTGCCAATGTCGATACCACGCTGATCATCAACGCCCCCAACGGCAACTGGTATTGCAACGACGACTCCAATGCCTTGGGCTCCTCCAATCCTGGCATCCTCTTCAGCAAACCCCAGTCTGGACAATATGACATCTGGATTGGCACCTACAGCAGTGAAGACAGCGGCGCCGCTGTCAGTCTTGTCATCACCGAGCAGGATGACGACCAGTGGTCAGCGCTGGACATCGGCACTGGCAGTCAGCCGCTCGACGACGAGGAGTTCGAACGGCTGGTGGCAGAACTTTCCGATCTTCTGGGCGAAGACGGCAGCGGCGCGCTAAGCAATACCGGCACGCTGGAAGATGGCGACGCCACGCTGCCCGGATATGGGTTTGCGGATAGTTTCACCTTCACGGCGGAGGCAGGTCAGCAGGCCATCGTCGATCTGCGCTCTGACGATTTCGATACCTATCTCGTCGTGGAAACCCCCAGCGGCGAGCGCTTGACCAATGATGACTACGACGGCAGCACGGAGCGTTCGTTGCTCTCCCTGCCATTGAATGAAGCGGGCACCTACTCGATCACCGTCTCCAGCTTCATGGCCGAGGAGACCGGCAACTACGAGATGTCCATCAACGTCGACGGTAGCGGCAGCATGGACAGCACAACCGCAGCCCGAACCGAGCGCGGGGAACTGGTGGCAGGAGACGAGACGCTGGACACCGGGGAATACGTGGATGCCTATGAAATCGAGGGCAGACCAGGTCAGGTTCTGTCGTTGGACCTGCGCTCCGACAACTTCGATACCTTTCTGATTCTGCAGTCACCCTCTGGCGAGCGCGTCGAAAATGACGACACCGACAGCACCAGCCGCAGCTTCATCGAGAGCAATCTCAGCGAAGTCGGCACCTACCGGGTGCTGGTAACATCCTATGGATCGGGAGTCGGTGGCAACTATGAGTTGTCGATGGATCAAGGTACGGCGAGCGCGGCCGCGACTGAGCACGATGTAATCGCGCTGAATGTTGGCGAGTCCGCCACTGGCGATCTGGGGACTGCCGACCAGCTCAACGACAATGGCATGTTCGAAGACACTTACTCTTTCCAGGGTAATGCAGGCGATACATTGCGACTGAGCCTGACCTCACAGGACTTCGATACCTTCCTGCGTCTGGTCACGCCCAGCGGTGAATCCATCGACAACGACGACTTCGAGGGCAACGTCAGTCTGTCTGCCATCGAACTGACGCTGCAGGAGAGCGGACGCTATCGTGTGGTTGTTACCTCGTACTCCGCTGGCGGCATGGGCGACTACGAATTGAGCGCCAATCCCCAAAACAACCGTGTCATTGTCGAAAATACTACCGGAGGACAGATCTATGGGATCTTCGCGGGGATCAGCGATTACCCGGGCAGTGACTCTGACCTCAGCTACACGGATCAGGATGCGATCCGCGCCCGCGACGCGCTGATCAACGGTGCCGGAATGAGCCCCGACAATGCGATCACACTGCTCAACGACCAGGCAACGATAGGCAACCTGCGTGCTTCCATCGACAGGCTTGCCAGACAGATAGATCCAGAGGATACCTTTGTGCTGTTCTACTCCGGACACGGCAATCGCGCCGACCGCTCAGGCGGCCCTGACAGCGCCGATCCAGACGGCATCGACGAAAGCATCGTGCTCTATGACGGAGAGGTTCTGGACGACGAGCTGAACGGCCTGTTTGCCAATGTCTCAGCCGGGACGACGTTGCTGATACTGGACTCCTGCTTCAGCGGCGGTTTTGCAAAAGACTTCATTTCGCGCCCTGGCCGCATGGGACTGTTCTCATCGGAGGAAGACGTCACCTCTCAGGTGGCAGCGAAGTTCAGAGCAGGCGGCTATCTGTCTGTGTTCTTTGAGGAAGCCTTGGAGGGCTACGCCGATTTCGATGAAAACGGCGAACTCACCGCGCTCGAATTAAGCGAATATCTGCACAACCGCTTCCGCGTCGACGTCAAATCGGCCAGCATTGATCAGTACGTCAGCACCGGAGGCCCGCAATCCGGCTACCAGCATCTGGTTGTCGATCGTGGCGGAGTCGGTCCCTACAACATTCTTTTCAATCATCGGTGATCATGCCAGCCAGTAAATACAAACCCTTGTCCGATCTGATGGATTTGCTCATGGACGCCGTCTGCATCGTCGATACCGATGGCCGCTTTGTTTACCTCAGCGCAGCCAGCGATCACATCTTTGGTTACTCGGCTGCAGAGATGCTCGGCAA
>JAUSMU010000472.1 GCA_030645995.1 Gammaproteobacteria bacterium
GCTTGCCACTGCGCGGCCTACTTCGCACTCCAGCTGGCAGTGGGCCAATCTAGCGCGCAAATCAACACCCTGAATGCACGACTCCAGATTGGCCTTGATGCCAGACTCACCGTGAAAAGCGTATGTAACAAGCTCAAGGGGCCGGAACTCCTGGGGACCACCGTCCCGCATTAAACCCCAGCATCCGCCCACGCAACATCGCCCCCACCGCCAGATCATAATCCATCTTCTCTCCCTCCCAGCGCGTCACCGCCGTGCGGGAATCAATCGCCAGACCAGCCCCATCATGTTCTCGCTCGATGGCCAAAATTTCACTCGCAATGTCCTCAGCCGCTGCAAATTGCGGGACAAGCGCCACCTTCATCGCGCCGCCGCTTGGAGTTACAAACTCGAACTGCTGTTCACCGCACTTCACAATCTCGTACCCCTCCTGGTGCAGCAGCCGATGGTGATGCCGACACAGCAGCACCAGATTATCGAGCCGCGTCTCGCCGCCATCGCACCAGTGCTGCACATGGTGTGCATCCACGTAGCGGGATTCGCAGCAGCCTGGAAAGCGGCAGCCGTGATCGCGAATCTGCAGCGCGCGTCGGATTGCAGGCGGAATGGCGCGGGTCTTGCGGCCGATGTTCAGCACATTGCCGTTGGAATCCTCCAGCACCGGGACCAATGAAGCGTCGCAGCACAGACGTCTGGCGGTGGCTGGTGACAGCGGCACGTGGTGAGCGCCGCTCTCGATTGAGCATTGATGCTCATTACTGCGCTCGATGTGGATCACCACTTGATATTTGTCGGCGGACGACAGCGGCTGCAATCCTTCTTCCATTGTGCTCATCGCCTGCTCGGCCAATGCCAACAATGCATCAACACGTTTCTGCGGGAACGTTTTTTCCGGGAGATTTGCAGGAGTGTCATCTTGGGTGACAGGTGGATTCTGTGCGGCGACCATCGCCTCCAACGCTTTCATGAAGACGGCGCCGTCTTCGGGTGTCATCCGGCCGCGCAGCACCAGCATTCCATCATCATCGAAGTAGCAGGTGAGTTCACGCGCTTCGTACTGGCTCTCGGCACGACGATCATCCGTCAGGCTTTCGGCGCGCCGATATTTTCGCACCAGTTGCTCGACGTGCTGCGCGGTGCCATGAAGCGCCACCTGCAACAGCATCTGTTCATTTTCCGGCGTCGCAGAACGGGTCATGGCGCGCACTTTGGAGTAGCTGATCGTGCCGGAGCGGAAGGCATCGTCGATGCCCGGTAGTTGCTGCAGGCTCTTCGCGACGCGCACTTTTTCGCGCGCGGCACCCAGATCAATGCCGCAGTGATAGTTCAGCCAGTGCGCCGGCGATTTGATGCCGTGACCCTCCCACGCGTCGCGTTCGATGAGCGCAGCGAGCAGTGTCAGGAAGCGATGTTGAGCGGCGTTGATGTGCCCGGCGAGACGAGTAATCTCGTCGCTGAGCGCGGCGTTATCTTGTGGGATAAGAGCAAGAGATGGGAGCTGTGACATGAGACGATTCCTCCTTGGAAAGGCCGCAAATGGATGGCTTTAAAGCACTGGCTATATGTACATATTATAGCTCTATCTCAATGATTTCGCTGCCAAATATCTACATATATTTCAACGAAAAAAATATTGATTCGGCGTCTCCTCCAAGGTGCTATCTATCGGCGTCCTCTCAATCATCTTATGGAAAGGATTCAACACCAACTCTACGGGAGGTCTTTTCAGCCATACTCTGATCGCAAACCCCAACAGGGTAATCTCTGGCAACGGTCGTTTCGAAGCGATAAAAGCAGCACGGCGGAAGGTGTGCGTCCGTAAAAGCACTTTATTTAGTTCGTGCAAACATTACCTTCCACCAGACTTTCTACCGGTTGTTCTTCCTCTTGCCCCGGTGTAGATTTCCGCAATACCTTCGCATCACCGGGACGGCCAGGATCGCGTCTAACCCAACGAACACGAGAAACCTGTGCCATGCACCACACTCTTCATCACACCCCCGAATCCCTAAGCGACCGCGAGCGCAAATTCATCGCCGGCAAACTGCTGGAGTACGGCAATGACGAGTCCGTGCTGGATTTCTCGGAGCTGGACGGCTTTCTGACCGCCATCGTCACCCATCCGGAAATGCTGCCGATGAGCGTCTGGTATCCCGCGCTCTGGGGTGGCGAGAGCCTGCAGCCGGACTGGCAGAGTGAAGAGGAGCTGGAGCGGTTCCTCGATCTGCTGCTGCAGCACCTGACCAGTATCGCGGCGGTGATGCTCAGGTGGCCCGACGAGTTTGCCGCGCATTTCAATCAGGTGGACACCAAGGTGGGGGCGGATGAGGGCAAGCTACTCAGCGCAGAGGAGTGGTGCTTCGGTTATCTGCGTGGCGTGACGGCGGCGGGTGGCTGGACTGATCTGCCAGCGCACGCGCAGGAAGCATTGGACTGCATCCGCCTGCACTGCACTGAGGAACGGCTCGACGAGTGGGAGGCACTGACGCCAGAGGAGCAGCAGAACTCGATCAGAAAGATCGAGCCTGCCGTGCGCCAGCTCTACGCGGCCTGGCGGCGTTGATTCAAGATCGGGCCAGCCGGATTACTCCGGCTTGGTGAAGAACATCATGTGCTGCCAGGGCAGGAAGTCGAGGGTCTTCTCCCATTCGAAATTCAGCACGCTCATCTCGCGGCGCACCTGACGCTGCGTCATCTTGTGCAGTGTGCGAATCGGCACGTTCGGGTCTTCGGCGCGGTATTCGACGAGGATCAGGTGGCCACCAGGCTTCAGTGAATCGTAGATGCTCTGCAGCATCTCGCGCGGATGCGAGAACTCGTGATAGGCGTCCACCAGAAAGGCGACGTCGACGGTGTTGTCCGGCAGATGGGTGTCATCGATCTCGCCCAGCACACCATTGATATTGTCGAGTCCCTCTTCGCGACGACGATTTTCCAGAATCTCCAGCATCTCCGGCTGAATATCGACGGCCAGCACCCTGCCCTGCGGCACCTGCCTGGCAATCCTGATGGTGAAGTAACCTGAACCCGCGCCGATGTCGGCGACTACATCCGTCGGCTTCAGGCCCATGTTGGCGACGACCTCGTCGGGCATCTCCTCGTGGGTGCGCTGCGGACGTTCCAGCCAGTCCGCCGCCAGGTGTCCCATCACATCAGAAATTTCCCGGTCCATGTAGAAGCGCCCGGTGCCCCCATTGCTGCGCGACGGATCGATGGTGTAGAAACCATCGGTCGGTGCCGGAGCGGCACACGCAGAGGTGACTATCAGGAGCAGCGTTGACAACAGATATCGATAGTGACGCATGAGCAGTTCCGCCTTGTTGGTTGTTTTGTTATTGATATTCAATTTAAACGAAATGCCGCCGCTTGGACGTCACCGTCCTGCTCAGCCCCATGTCACCGAT
>JAUSMU010000498.1 GCA_030645995.1 Gammaproteobacteria bacterium
ACGGTCTTGCTACCAGCACCCACGTTTTTGTCGGTGAACGCGAAGGTGCCGCCGCTGAGTGTGTCGCCCGTGAACAGCGTGCCGCTGTTGACGACTGCAGTGCCGAGGGCGGTGAGATCGCCGTTATAAGTCTTGCTGACGGCGCTGGTACTGAGCGTCAATGCGGCAGCAGTAATTCCTGCAGTGTGCGTGCCGCCGGTGACGGTGTAGTTAGCCGCGAGCCCGCCGTTGTCGCCGTTGCCGAGTGCCAACGACCCCAGTGTCAGTGTCTTGCCAGTGCCGACATTCTTGCTGACCACAGTGCCGGTACCGGTAAGACTAAGCGTCTCAGTGCCGACCAGTGCATTGGTGCCGAGAATCCCGGCCAGGATGTTCACTGTGCCGTCGTAGACTCTGCTGCCACTGAGGTTCACGACATAAGGATTGATCGTGCTCGCGGTGTTGGACGCGTACGAAACTGTGTAGTTACTGCCGCTATTGCCGTCGCTAACCGTGACGTCGGCAGTCGTGACAGTCTTGTTACCAGCACCCACGTTTTTGTCGGTGAAGGCAAAGGTGCCGCCACTGATTGTATCCCCAGTGAACAAGGTGCCGCTGTTGACGACGGCGGTGCCGAGCGCCGACAGATTGCCATCGTAGGTCTTGCTGACAGCACTGGTGCTGAGCGTAAGCGCGGCTGCGGTGACGCTCGCTGTATGCGTGCCGCCCGTGACGGTGTAGTTAGTCGCAAGCCCGCCGTTGTCGCCGTTGCCGAGTGCCAACGATCCGAGCGTCAGTGTCTTGCTTGCACCGATATTTTTACTGGCCACCGTGCCTGTTCCCGACACGTTCAGCGTCTCGGTACCGACCAGTGCATTGGTCCCGAGTATTCCGGCCAGGATGTTCACTGTGCCATCGTAAACTCTGGTGCCACTGAGGTTCACGACATAAGGGTTGATCGTGCTGGCGGTGTTCGACGCATAGGAAACCGTGTAGTTACTGCCGCCGTTGCCATCGTTGATCGTGACGTCCGCAGCCGTGACGGTCTTGCTACCAGCACCCACGTTTTTGTCGGTGAACGCGAAGGTGCCGCCGCTGAGTGTGTCGCCCGTGAACAGCGTGCCGCTGTTGACGACTGCAGTGCCGAGGGCGGTGAGATCGCCGTTATAAGTCTTGCTGACG
>JAUSMU010000490.1 GCA_030645995.1 Gammaproteobacteria bacterium
GCGACGACCTTTGGCAACGTCTTTCTGCAGGATGCCTACACCGGCACCGCGGCGGCGGCGTCGGCCGGATTTGCGGCGACTGCGGCGGTCAACGGCGGCACTCCCTATGTGATCAGCGCAGCGGACAACATCACCGCGCCCGCTGGCTATGGCACCTCCATCTTCGACAACACACAGCTCACGGTCACCCCTTATGTGGTCAGCCTGAGCGGCACGCGCGTTTACGATGGTTCGGTCAATATCCTTGCCGGAGCGCTGGGTACCGGTACGCTCATTGGCACGGAGACGCTGAGCTTGTCAGGCACCGGCACCGTAGTCAGCAAGAATATCGGCACTGGCAAGACGCTGACGCTCGGATCGTTGGCACTCGCCGATGGCAGCAATGGCGGTCTGGCGGCTAACTACACCGTCACGGGTGGCACCCACACTGCAGGCATTACGGCAGCCGCGTTGACACTCAGCACCAGCGCCGTCAGCAAGACTTATAACGGCGATCTCACCGCCCTCGGCACTGCAGTCGTCAACAGCGGCACGCTGTTCACGGGCGATACGCTCAGCGGCGGCACCTTCGCCTTCACGGACAAAAACGTGGGTGCGGGCAACAAGACAGTCACGGCTGCTGACGTCACGGTCAGCGACGGCAATAGCGGCAGCAACTACACGGTTTCCTATGCATCCAACACAGCCAGCACGATCAGTCCGTTTGTCGTCAGTCTCAGTGGTACCCGCGTCTACGATGGCTCAGTCAACATCTTGGCCGGAGTGCTCGGCACCAATGCACTGATCGGCACTGAGACGCTGACCTTGTCGGGTACCGGCACGGTGGCCAGCAAGAATGTCGGTGCTGGCAAGACACTGACGCTCGGATCGTTGGCACTTGGCAACGGCAGCAATGGCGGGCTTGCGGCTAACTACACCGTCACGGGTGGCACCCACACTGCAGGCATTACGGCAGCCGCGTTGACACTCAGCACCAGCGCCGTCAGCAAGACTTATAACGGCGATCTCACCGCCCTCGGTACTGCCGTCGTCAACAGCGGCACGCTGTTCACGGGCGATACGCTCAGCGGCGGCACCTTCGCCTTCACGGACAAAAACGTAGGTGCGGGCAACAAGACCGTCACGGCGGCTGACGTCACGGTCAGCGACGGCAATAGTGGCAGCAATTACACGGTTTCCTATGCGTCGAACACTGCGAGCACGATCAATCCGTTTGTTGTCAGCCTGAGTGGCACGCGCACCTATGATAGCTCGCTGAACATCCTGGCTGGCGTGCTGGGAACCGGCACGCTCGCTGGTACCGAGACGCTAAGCCTGTCGGGAACGGGCACGGTGGCCAGCAAGAATGTCGGCGCCAGCAAGCCCCTGACACTCGGGTCGTTGGCACTCCTCGATGGCACCAATGGCGGGCTCGCGACCAACTACACCGTCACGGGCGGCACCCATACGGCGAGCGTCACCGCTGCCGCATTGACGCTCAGCACCAGTGCTGTCAGCAAGACTTATAACGGCGATCTGCCGGCACTCGGCACTGCCGTCGTCAGCAGCGGCACGCTGTTCACCGGCGACACACTCAGTGGTGGCACTTTTGCATTCACGGACAAGAACGTCGGCCTCGGTAACAAGACTGTCACGACGGCTGACGTCACCGTCAGCGATGGCAATAGCGGCAGTAATTACACCGTCAGCTACGCTTCGAACACAGCCAGCACGATCAATCCTTTTGTCGTGAACCTCAGCGGCACCAGAGTCTACGATGGCTCGTTGAATATATTGGCTGGCGCGCTCGGCACCAATGCACTGGTCGGCACCGAGACGCTGAGCGTGTCGGGTACCGGCACCGTAGTCAGCAAGAATATCGGCGCTGGCAAGACGCTGACGCTCGGATCGCTGGCACTTGGCAACGGCAACAATGGCGGTCTGGCCACCAACTACACCGTCACCGGCGGCACGCATACAGCGAGCGTTACCGCAGCCGCGTTGACGCTCAGCACCAGCGCCGTCAGCAAGACTTATAACGGCGATCTCACCGCCCTCGGCACTGCCGTCGTCAACAGCGGCACGCTGTTCACTGGAGATACGCTCAATGGTGGAACCTTTGCGTTCACTGACAAAAACGTGGGTGCGGGCAACAAGACCGTCACGGCTGCTGACGTCACGGTCAGCGACGGCAATAGCGGCAGCAACTACACGGTTTCGTATGCGTCGAACACTGCGAGCACGATCAATCCGTTTGTTGTCAGCCTGAGTGGCACGCGCACCTATGATAGCTCGCTGAACATCCTGGCTGGCGTGCTG
>JAUSMU010000493.1 GCA_030645995.1 Gammaproteobacteria bacterium
AGTAATCCGCTGACAGATCCATCAGCGTCCATAGTTCATCCTCTCCCGGACGGCGGGTCTGGATTTCAATGTCGGACGCATTGCTCATTGAGCGGAATCCCCTGAATCACTGTATTGCAGGTCTTTCTTTACCTGCCTTTCGGGCTTCCGGGGTGCTTCAGTCCCCCCTTGTCGGCCAGTTGGCACAGGTAGCGCGGATTATTGCCAGTGCCTGATCTACCTCTGCAGCCGTGACATTGAGCGGCGGCAGCAGGCGCAGGGAGTTACCACCGGCCTTGACGACCAACAGTCTGGCTTCCTTGAGCGCTGTGGCCAAATCCGTGTTGCTGACGATGCACTTTATCCCGAGCATTAGCCCCATGCCTGTCTGCTGGGACACGATATGAGGGTAATCCGCAATGATATCGGCCAGTCCGGCGCAAAGTTGAGCGGAGCGCTGCATCATCTCATCCAGAAAGCCCGGCGCCATGATCACATCCAGCACGGCATTGCCGACTGCCGTCGCCAGAGGGTTACCGCCGAAGGTGCTGCCGTGGGTGCCTGCCACCATGGGAGCTGCGGCTCGCTCAGAGGCAATGCAAGCTCCTATCGGGAATCCGCCCCCAAGCCCCTTGGCCGAAGCCAGCAAATCGGGGGCCACCCCCGAGGCCTGGTAGGCATACAGATAGCCCGAACGACCGACGCCAGACTGTACTTCGTCGAACATCAGCAGGATGCCTTTCTCGTCACACAATTCGCGCACTTGACGCAGGTAGTCAAAAGGCGTCACGCGAATACCACCCTCGCCCTGGATTGGCTCCAGAATGACCCCGGCTGTGGTGTCGGTGATCGCGGCGCGCAGCGCGGCGATGTCGTTCCAGGGCACCTGATCAAAGCCTGGATCGCCGGTCAGAAAGCCTTCGACGTGCAGTGGGTTGGCGCTGGCCGCCAGCGGTGCCAGGGTGCGGCCGTGGAAGGACTGCGACAGGGCGATGATGCGCACGCGTTGTGCCTCGCCGCGGCTGTAATGATAGCGGCGCATGATCTTGAAGCCAGCCTCCACAGCCTCTGTGCCGGAGTTGCTGAAGAAGACGCGGTCCGCGAAGGTCAGCTCCACGAGCCTGCGAGCCAGACGCTCGGCCTGTGGAATGCGGAACAGGTTGGAGCTGTGCCAGATTTTTTGCGACTGTTCCTGCAGGGCGGCGATCAGGTGTGGATGGCAGTGCCCGAGGCAGTTGACGGCGATACCCATGGTGAAGTCCAGGTAGCGTTCACCTGTCGGGGTAAATAGATAACACCCTTTGCCGTGATCGAACTCGAGTTCAGGGTTGCCATAGTTGCTCATCAATGCTGAAGTTATGGGAGCGGAAGTCATGAATAGATCCTTGCTTGGTGGTCTTGGCGCAGTGCCCGGGCTTCCCGGTCAGGCTTCGTGATACAGTCTTGCTGGGTCACCTTGATCGAGGCGCGATCATGCCCTATCGAGGGTTATCATTCAA
>JAUSMU010000494.1 GCA_030645995.1 Gammaproteobacteria bacterium
GCAATATTCTGACTTGGCGATGATGAATCTGACAGCTGATGATCTATTTAAATGCCTGAGAGCAGATTTGGTCTGATTAATGATAGCGTCCTGTGGCGCAAGGGTAAGGTTATTGATGAACACGAAAATAAAATACACGGATGAGCCGATTGGTAAGATCGAAATCGTTCCGGATTTTTTGCCCTTACCGGAAGAGCTAATTTTCAGAGATGAAGAAACGTGGGCAGTGAGTGTTACTGCCGAAGCCGACTCATCCAGTAGTTCGGAAACTGTCTGAAAGGGGCGAATGCTATAACGACCATTTCGTCGTTATAGTGAATCATCAGAAGGGAGAACGGGAAACGGTGCAACGGTAGTCTTTTCGCGCCGAGCCCCGGCTGCTCCGCTTCGTACCAGAGCGCCTCCGTTTCAAGTTCTTCCGCACCTTCCTTGCTGACTTTTACCCGCAAAATTAGCCTCCTCTGCGGGATCTCAATCGCTTGATCACTTCGTCGGCATCATATAGTTCAGCCTTGAAATGCTCATAACTTTCGAGACGCGACTGGGGCGAACTGTGAGTGTGCAACTGGCGGCCTAGGCGCTGCTGCATTCAAGAGGTTCGGGTGCCCCCAACTACGGGCACCCGAACCTCGCATCCCAACTCAAGCCTTTCTAACCAATGCCCCGACCAGCTTCCGTACTACCGGCGACACCAGACTGATCACCGGAAACGCGACCGCGAATGCGAACGACCACGCCTTCAGCCACACGAAAAGAAGCTCTTCCACGAATCCGACGTTGAATAGCGTAATCACCATCGACATGATGCATGACATGAACAGCGACATTAAAAAAGCAAACAAGTAGTTGGCGTATTTTGGGTCAATCATTTCCTCTTCCTCCTGACGTTTTC
Source organism: Gammaproteobacteria bacterium (assembly GCA_030645995.1). Lineage (GTDB taxonomy): Bacteria > Pseudomonadota > Gammaproteobacteria > Pseudomonadales > Pseudohongiellaceae > UBA5078. The sequence goes on from JAUSMU010000494.1 coordinate 893, forward strand.
TTTGAAAATTCATTGGCTCAAGAACAAACTCACCGGCACCGCCGCCAGATAAAGCCCCGTACCAAAAGCCATATGCGAGCTGAAACTTCTAAGCCTCGCCTGCGCAGGGCGTGGTGAGCGCGCTGCCGCGATGCCAAGACCGAAGGCCGGTTGCATCACGAAAAATGGGAAGAACAACGTGCCCAGTCCGACCAGCAATGCTGGCAGCAAAGTCGGTTGCTGCAACCAATCGCCCGGCATCAACATAACGAGTGCCACTGCGTAGATAATTCCGATTACGTAATGTGCCACCCAGCCAACGGCACATTCGCCAGCCTTCTTCTGCGCTTTGGCAATGCTCTGGTGGACGAACTTCCAGGCAGGCATATGGCAAAACCAGCGCCCGACCAGGCAGTAATCCGCAGAAGCGACATTGAAAGCCCCGCGTAGAAAGATGGCCCAAAGGTCCATGATGGCAGTGGCACCAATTCCGACACAGAAGGCTGCCAAGATAGCGATGGTGAGAGTGGGGTCATCGCGGGCGGGGCCCGCTCCCACGGGGCCGAGGGCCGACAGGATTTCGGTGGAGAGAGTGGCCATGTGCCTGAGCTCCAATGGATTGCTGATGGAGCGCATGATAGACACTTGCAGGAAGAGCGAATATAGTCAAAATTCGAACCATTCATTGCATTTATGGAATCATGCTGGACGACATTGCGCTCTTCATTCAAATCGTGAGACGAGGTGGTCTGTCGGGGGCGGCTCAGCACCTCGGACTTCCTCCCGCCACGGTCACCCGGCGTCTGCAGAAGTTGGAGCGGCAGCTGGGGTGCCAGCTTCTGCATCGCTCAGCACGTCAATGTGTGTTGACGCAGGAGGGCGAGGCTTACTACCAGTCCTATGCGGATCTCATGCAGCAGTTTGAAGTGACCCGGCAGCAGTTGCATCAGGAGCAGGAACAGCTCAGTGGCAAACTGCGGGTGCTGGCGCCAACAAATTTCTCTCATGGCATCCTGCGCCCAATGTGGTTGGAATTCACGCGCCAATATCCAGCCATTCAGTTGGAGCTGATACTCAGCAATCAGCTGGAAGACATGGCGAAGACTAAGGCCGATCTGGCGGTCCGCATTGGCCAGCAACCCGATTCACTGCTGTATCAGCAGAAGCTCGGGCAGCTGAGTGCTTTCGTCGTGGCATCGCCTGCATATCTGGCAAATGCGCCTGCACTTTCCGAGCCTGCGGCGCTTAATGATCACCGCGTGGTTGGAACTACTCTGCGATCGAAGTGGACGCTGATTCATAGAGAGTCTGGCGTGAATCAGGATATTCTTCCGCGCTTCAGCGCCCTGTCCAATGACCTGAACTTTGTGAAGCACCTGGTACTGGATGGGCAGGGGATTGCGCTGTTGCCGAGTTCCGAGACGAGGGCAGAATTAGCCGCAGGAAATCTGGTGCGAGTACTGCCGCAATGGCAGGGAGTGCCGCGAGAAATCTATGCGGTCTGGCCAAGCGGCCGGTTATTGAACAAAAAGGCGATGTGCTTGCGCGAGCACATGAAGCACTATCTGGATATGAATGCACTCAATCCATAGCGTCGCGATGTGCTTTGAGAACGGCGTTCATTTTGGTCTGCCAGCCCGTGCCTTGAGACCGATACCATTCCAAGACATCCTTATCTACTCGCAGTGCAATTTGCTCTTTGCGAGCCTCCACAGCCATTGCTGGTCTGCCACGCTTATTGCGCAAATCAGCCGCTCCGTTGTGGGGGATAGCCTTCGCCCAAAACTCGGCAGTAGCTGCTTCATTTTCAGGATCGTAAGGAGCGTCAGCTTTGCGGGTACTCGCGATAGTATGCTTCTTGTTCATACAGTCTGGCCTCCCGGCAAGAAATAAGTCTTGGTCCATCTTCTCGATCAGTCCATACCAGAACCACGACGGTTCCGTGTGCCATGCCCAAGCTGATTAGCCGTTGCTCGCCATAGTTGTCACGGTCATCTTCTCGCGTCAGCATTAGTCCATCAAATGCCTGAATGCACCTAGGCAAGTCGATGTTGTGCTTGCTCAGATTCCTGGCCCGTTTAGCTGGGTCGTGGGTCATAATAATTAATGTATATGCATTAAATGGCGATTGCAAGCTGGGTTTGTTGGTGGAGTGGTTAATAAAAGTATGGTTGATAAAAGCAGTCTTGCCGCGGAATTCCTGTTTTAATGCGATGAGCTGAAGACAGGAGTCCGACAGGTCTATGCTTCCAGCCAGTGGAGATCGACATAACGAAAGCAGAGGTAAAGAGGTAAAGTCCGTAACAACAACCGGAGATGGATATGAAAACAAGAAGATTGTTCATCAAGACAGGTTTGGCCGCAGGGGCGCTGCTCGTCGGCGCGCAGATGGCGATGGCGCAGATTGTACCGCTGGATGCCAATGGTTTCATGGTCGCGAAGCCCGAGACGATGGTGCCGAAAGAAGGATCGCGCACGGTGAATGTGCTGGGGAATCCCAGTGAGCCGGGGCTCTATGTCGTGCGCATCACCTTCCCGGCGGGGCAGGGCAGCCGTCCGCACTTTCACACACAAGCGCGTTACATCACGGTGATGAAGGGCACCTGGTATGTGTCCTCCGGGCCCAACTCCGATGTCTACAATCCGGACCAGATGACAGCGGTGCCTGCTGGCACCTTCTTGTATCAGCCGCCCAATGGCCATCATTACGACATGGCCAAGGACGAAGAAGTAACGGTGCAGATCATGGGCATGGGGCCGGTGGAAACCACCCAGATCGCCCAGCCCTGATCCGGACCGTTCAGTTCAATCGAGTTATATCCCTTGCGTCCTCGGACCGTACACGGGCATTGGTTTTCCAAACTCCAATGCGCCGATGTCCGGGGCGTCACCATCAAAGCCATCCGTAATGTTCGGAATCGCGATGCCGGCATCGACAGCGATTGAACCTTCCTTCAAGTTGAAATCCAGCGCACGGGCGTCGTGAACACGTTGCACTGTCGCGATATCTTTGGCATCGAGTTGCGGCACATTCACGAAGTCGTCGTAGTCGACGAGCACACTGTTGCGATCCTGACCGGTGGCGTCCGCGTATTCCTGCAGCGTCGCAAACTGACGCAGCACCAGTGAGTCACGCGTGCCGTCGCCCACGGCTTCACTCTCTGCCGGAGAGTTCCAGTGGAACGAGGCGTCGACACCGGGGTTGGGGCGGAAGCCGTTGTAGTCGGAGGTGCTGTAGCCAGTGTTGGTTGTAACGTTGAAGATCGCCGGTTGCGCGTTCTGGCCGAGGATGACGTTGTTGCGCCAGTGCAGGTTCGCCGAGGTGCCGGTGACAGATTCGGTGAAGATGGTGTTGTTGTAGTAGATCACGCCGGGCGAGCCGCTGGACATGCGTGTTGCACCGCCGGGAGCGTGATAGACGATGTTGCGAATCCAATAGACCGGTCCGCCGCCCGACGGCTGGTTGCACATCGGATGAGACGCGGAGTTGATCATGATGTTGCGCATCACACGAATGTTATGCAGGCCGCCGTCGATCTCGATAGCGTTGTCGTGGAAGTTGCTCATGTAGTTGTTGTAGAAGTCGATGGCCACGGGGCGCAGGTGCCAGTAGTCCCTTGGAGGATATTGCGGTCCCTCCACAGCATGCGAGCCGTCGGGATTGCCGTAGGTTTCGACGTCGATGCCGTCGTGGAAATCCTGAATGTGATTATAGGCGACGAC
>JAUSMU010000496.1 GCA_030645995.1 Gammaproteobacteria bacterium
TAGATCACGACGAACAGAACGCTGAGCAACACCCACAGCACCAGCCAGATGGCTGAGAAGGTGCCGAGAACGTTGATCATTCTGCTCCCCCGCCAAGATCCTGCTTCTTCTTGGCTATGAGGGCTTCGAGATCGTTGAGAGACTTGTCATCCAGATCTGCCGCCACATTCACGAAGCTGCTGAGGATGGTCTCAAGCCTGCCGTCGTGCAGCAGATGAATGACGTCGCCCATCAGGCGCGCCAGAAGATTGGAGCGGGAAAAACTCGCGTAATAGGTGTAGGCGTGCCCGGTTTTGATCCGATCCACGAGCCCTTTCTTGTAGAGCCGTTCGAGCGTTGACTGGACAGTATTGAGCGTAGGTTGTCTGTTGCGGGGAATATTGCTGCAGACATTCTTCGCATCTTGATGCGGCTGCTGCCAGAGAGCCTCCATCACCAGAAGCTCCAGCTCGCCCAGCGTATTGGGCAACACATTGGAAGAAGAACGTTTTTTGATCATATTCACTAAAAACCGAGTGTTAAGCGGTTTTCTCCGATACTTTTTTTCCCTTGAAAATCATTGGGATGAAAATTACAAAACATTCCAGATAACGATTTTCCTTCTGCTCAAACAAAACCGGCTTCTATACTGCGGCCCAGTCTTCAAAGCCACAATAGCACAAGAAAATTACAATACAAACAAGGGACTAACATGAGACTTCCAAGGAATTACCATCTGTGAGCCGTCACGCAAAGAAACTCCTGGCCACGGCAATTGCTTTGAGCATCGCCTCCCCCCTCAGCAGTACACTTCACGCCGCCGGCCTCACTGGCAACAGAGTGGAAGAGATCACCGTCCTAGGCAACAACAACGCCTTGACCGGCAATCCGCTCTCCGCCACCGAGGGTGTCGTGTTCGGCGCGCAGTTGCAACTGCGCCCCATCTCGCGACCGGCCGAGATGCTGGAGTTCGTGCCCGGCCTGATCGCAACTCAGCACAGTGGCGAGGGCAAAGGGAATCAGTATTTCCTGCGCGGTTTCAA
>JAUSMU010000087.1 GCA_030645995.1 Gammaproteobacteria bacterium
AGTGCATCAGCGATACGATGGCGGAGAACTGGAAGCTGGTGGAGATTTCCAACTACACACTCAATCCGTCGGTGCGGGGGTTGATAATCGAGGACACGGATTCCTTCCGAATTTATCAGTGCGTGCGCAATGTCACTCTGCACTGGCAGGACCCTGTTTCAGGTACGAACACCGAATTCACGGAGTGGGTCATGTATCACTTCGAGCGGCGTCGCGAGTTCTGATTTTCTTCTTGTTGTGTCAGTGCTACGTAGCCCGATCTGTGGGACGGGGCGGAGTGTGGCTGGACACGCCCGTGAATACTTCCCTGTAGGGCTCGGTTCGCGCCATCCATGGCGCTCAACGGTCCAGCCTCACTCAGCCCCGTCCCACAGCTCTGACTTCGGCGTTCGCTCAACGACTTGAGAGTTTGATGTTCAACCTGAAGTTGCGCAGATACTATTCGCCTACCTACAGACATCTGGCTGTAACGCATCTATCTCGCTCTTCAATAGAAGAAACGCACTGAGTTCCATTAAAGGAGAATAATCTTCAATATAATCAGCCAACAGATGAATGTGGTGTTGAGGCCTGAAACTTCTTTTGCGCCGCCCCACTAGACCGCACGCTTCAATTAATGCGCCGTATAGCATCTCTTTAGGACTTGGCAGGTTCTCCAAATCCCTTATCGGCGGTAAATTTAATGCGACAGTTCCGTTGGGATTTGCCGCCGCTGAACGAATGGCACTTTCATTAAAAAGCAACCATGCCTCTGACATAACTACAGGAATAACTTTTACGTAAGGGGGTACTTCTGTGTGGATACCATTAAGCAAAATCTGAGCGTCCGCAAACGCTCTATCAATTTCCTGCACTCTAAGCAAACTGGATTGCTTTTCCGCGTCTCTATGCACGAAGAGCAAATCACATGGATACAACACCACTGACATTTTTATTTTTTCAGCAAGTGTCTTCGGTGGGTTTTTGAGTCTACCTAAATCAGCCCAATCAGAATTCACTGCGCATTCGGGGAACCGCATTGTCAACAGCCATTTCAGGACAGGAATTAGAACCCGATCTGAGCTTCCATCCGAGACCAGTGTAAATTTAATACTGCTCATTACTTGAAATCCATTTCAACTTGTTCTCTAAAATGATCCTTAACTTGAGGATATTTTGTGGTTCCTTTTGTTTCAGTCAAATCGTCGGCGGCTGGATTAAGGTAAGAAAGCAACCTGCCTAACGCCATTATCTGTGCGGGTGGAGACCCTTTAGCTCGCCACGTATTGGGAAGGCAACTAAAGCGGGTGTATCTGAAACGGGTTTTGTCAAATCTACTTCTGCCCTCCTGCAAGTCGGCCACAAGTAAACTATCTGCAGGAACATGCGCAACTACACCGGGAGAGTGAGTGTTAATAATTACTTGCCGTAATGGATTTTCATCCCCAATCGGACTATCTGTATCGACGGCAATATCTTGTAGTAATTCCAGCATTGCAGATATACGCTGAGGATGAATTCCATTTTCAGGTTCCTCAAAACTCAGAACGCCGGGGCTTCTCTCTAGCTCAAGCACCGCGAGCGCGAGAAACCTTAGCGTTCCATCAGATAGCGAGCGAGCAGGATGAAACGTCCCATCTTTTCCTGCCACTTCCAGAGTCAACAACTCTCTTTTCTCATCTCTGTCGACTCGTACAGTTCTTACATCGTCAAGCAACTGACTAAGTCGGTTAGTGACCTGGGCATAAACTTGGTTGCTAGAAGTCATCAACCCAATTCCGTTCTGTGCTTGGTTGGAGTTAGCTACCGTATATAGAGACTTAGCTAGATGAGCGCCATCCACTCCCAGTCGGCTAGGTGCGTTAAATTCGTCAGGTCTTCTTAGCGCAGTCGGCTCCAATTGCAACAATCTCCACGAACGCATTTCAAGCCTCGCGAGGAGAGCAGTTGGACTTTCAGACGCATTTGTGTCGGATAGTGCAGTACGCGGCAAGCTATCAGCCAGCAGCTTTCTGGTGCGGCCGCCCCCTTTAACATCCTGCCTGTCTTGATGGATTTTTATTACTTTCCGCCCCTCTGGGTTGTCTGTAGAAATAAAGGGAGAAGTTCGCTTTCCAAATCCCAATGACTCGCGCCAGGATTTCGCGCTGTGTTGGAATAGGAGGTGCTGGTGAGCATCTCCTTTTTTGTAGTAATCCAGTGATTCATGTTCTAATTTCAACGTTCCCCTTGTGCTAATTGCTCCATCTGCAACATATGCTAATTCCAACTTGTACCGAAGAAATGTAGTCGTCGCTTTAGCTGTCTGCCCGAGATTGTCTTGTCCTTCACTAGGAATAATCATCTCCGCTTCGAACGACATGGGACCTAGCTGCAACTCTCCCACGCGGTGAAAAAGACTTCGAATGTCAACGGAACGACTATCTTCGTCATCATCGCGTACTACATGTGCTGCCTCCAGAAAGGAACTGTCAGCCAGAGCACTGAGGAATCTAATCGCATCAAATAGATTGGATTTGCCAACTCCGTTGGCTCCCGCAATACAGGTGAAAGGCCCGAAGCGTATATCAACATCCACCAGATTCTTGAATCCGTTTATTTTCAGACGCGTTAGCATGTTGTTTATTTTTCCGCCCTACTTAAATTTAAGCTCTTCACGAATACCTTGAGCTACAAAAAGTTTTTTACCATGCGGCTTTGACCGATGATACATTCCAGCTAGAAGTTGAGAATAGAGCATGGCGTGATCTCCATACTATAAACAACTCCTACTAACAAATTCACATGCCGTCGAGTACTGGCAACCTCCTAGCGATAGTAAGAGGATTCATCGTTACACGCCAGTTGGGAGATAGCTGCAGGAGTCACTTTTCTAAGATTTTTTTCAATGAGCTAATTTTTAACAATCGAGGGCAGCACCGCAGATATCTTGATAAAGCCTGCCTTGAGCGACTGGGGATCGATTGCGCTATTAGGTCGCTAGAATGACTGAAGTCTGCGATGCCGGTTTTGCAGGAACCAAAATTTAGCTATGGCGCTCAACGGTCCTGCCAGCCCCTACCCTACCCTACCCCACACCACACCACAGCTCTGACTTTGGTGGTGACTCACAGATCTGAAATTCAGCACTCGCACTTGGGGTTGCCATTGGGTACGCGTAGCACTGTGCTTCGGAAGCGGGTTGGAGGCAGGCCCGGCGGTGACCGTCTTGAGCCATGGATGGCGAAAGCGAGCCTACACGGACGTATTCACGGCGTGTCACAGTCGGGCCTGCCTCCAACCCGCTTGCTCCCACCAATGCTTAGCGATACTCAAAAAAAGGGCTGCAATTGCAGCCCTTTTTCATTCAAGCAGGAAGATTACGCGTATCAACCGCCAGTCAGCACACCACCGTACTGCACGAAGAACGGCGCGAATACCAGACTCAGAATGGCAGACAGCTTGATCAGGATGTTCAGCGAAGGGCCGGATGTATCTTTCAGCGGATCACCCACCGTGTCACCTACCACGGCTGCCTTGTGCACCTCGGAACCCTTGCCACCCAGATTGCCTGCCTCAATGTACTTCTTGGCATTGTCCCACGCACCGCCGCTGTTGGACGCCGATATGGCGAGCACACCACCACACACCAGTGAGCCAGCCAGGACACCCGCAACAGCAGGAACGCCGAACAGGTAACCAACAACTAACGGCGTGCCCATGATCAGGATACCGGGAGCGATCATCTCGCGCAGTGCTGCCTGGGTAGAGATGGCCACGCACTGGGCGTAGTCAGGAGAGGCAGTGCCTTCCATCAGGCCGGGGATAGTGTTGAACTGACGACGCACCTCTTCGATCATATCGAATGCAGCCTTGCCGACCGACTTCATGGTCATCGCTGTAAACAGGAACGGCAGCACTGCTCCCATGAACAGGCTAACGAACACAATCGGGTCGAGCAGGTTGATCGAGGCCAGCAGATCCGAAGTCGGGTCCTCTTCCTTCATCAACGCGTCTGCGCTGGTCAGGAACGCAGCGAACAGAGCCAGCGAGGTCAGGATGGCCGCACCGATGGCGAAGCCTTTACCAATCGCAGCTGTGGTATTGCCAGCGGCGTCAAGGATGTCAGTACGACGACGTACTTCCTTTGGCAGGCCAGCCATTTCGGCGATGCCACCAGCGTTGTCAGATACCGGACCGTAAGCATCAATAGTCAGTGCAATTGCCAGTGTCCCGAGCATACCGAGTGAGCCGATAGCCACGCCGTACATGCCGCCCAATTTCCACGAAACGAAGATCGCAATGGCGATGGCGATGTAAGGCAACACGGTGCTCTTATAGCCAAGTGCCAAACCGTAGATGATATTGGTAGCAGCGCCAGTCTCACAGGATTTGGCTACTTCCTGCACGGGCTTGAATGCGCCCGAGGTGTAGTAGCCGGTGAGCAGTCCTACTACGAGACCCGCAGCCAGACCTGACAGGAAGCACCAGTAGATGCCCATGCTGGTGTATGCCACTTCACGCAATACGAAGTCCGCAGGAATGAAGGCGCGTGTCACGAAGAACATGGCAATGGCCATCAGCGTACTGGAGATGATCAACAGTTTCATCAGCGCAGGTGACACGTCGTCTTCTGTCTTCACTTTGACGAAGAACATGGTCAGCAGGCTGATGGGGATACCCACGGCGCTGATCAGAATCGGGTATAGCAGCGCATCAACGTTGCCGGCGAACACCACGGCACTGATTACCATCGCGGCACAGGTACTCTCGGCGCAGGAACCGAACAGGTCGGCACCCATACCGGCTACGTCACCGACGTTGTCACCGACGTTGTCGGCGATCACGGCAGGATTGCGAGGATCATCTTCTGGAATGCCTTTCTCCACCTTGCCCACGAGGTCCGCACCGACGTCAGCCGCCTTGGTGAAGATACCGCCGCCGACACGGGCGAACAGGGCGATCGTGGAACCACCGAGACCGAAGCCGGCGATGATTTCCATGAGGACGTGGTTGGGCAGGTCGGCGGGCAGCCAGGCCTTCAGCACCACATACACGATCACCAAACCCAACACTGCCAGACTGACCAGTGCGAAACCCATCACGGCGCCGGAATTGAGCGCTACCTTGAACGCATCGCCGATATTGTCTTTGGCCGAAACAGTTGTGCGCGCGTTGCCCTGCGTGGCGATCATCATGCCGATATAGCCGGACGCAATGGAGATGATGCCGCCGAACAAGAAGGCGACTGCTGTGTAAATACCCTCTCGGGTATCAGGGGTATGACTGTCGTCGATCAGCAGCGCGATGATGGCAGCAAAGACGACCATGAATATTGCGAGGAATTTGTACTCTTGCCTGAGGAATGCCATGGCCCCTTCAGCAATTGCACCGTGGATCATTTTCACGCGGGATTTCTGTTCTCCATCCAGACCCAGGTCCAGAGGGACACTCATTACCTGGCGCATGTAGAAATACGCTACGCCCAAACCAAAAAGAGAAAGCAATACACTTATTGTAATTGTCATGCCTGGCATCTTGCGGTAACCCCTTTATATATTGTTTTTGTATGGACCGGGGGGCACTGTAGCATATCAATTACGACAAACAAAGCCGCTGCAGGGTGCCCCGAAAGGCCCCTGAAACTGGAACTGACTGCTAGTTTTGATTGCGCTGAAACGGAGAGGAGTTGGTTCTGAAATGACTTGCAAGGAGCCTAGCGGGTGGGTTTTTTACCCTTCTTTTTGTTGCCTGACGAGGTCTTGGTAGAAGTTCTGGCCACCGCGCCGGAATGAGCTTTCTTCTTCGCGGCCTGAGCGTCAAGCCGTGCCGCCTTGAATGCATCGCGCAGCTCCTTCAGGCGGGACTCTTTCTCCTTGAACCGGCGCTCTTCTCGCGGCCCGTTGATATCGACAATATTTGCGCTCATTACTGGACCAGTGCCTGCGCCTCGCGCTTGAGAGAGTCTTTGCGAGACTCCAGGTCAGCGATCAAATCCTTCCTCAAGGGTTCGGCGAGCTGGCCTGCCGCGTCAGCAGTGCCATACTTGAGCTGCTCGGCAGCGAGCACGTCCAGCAATTCTTCGGCGGTGGCAATCGCTTCTTCAAGCTTGCCATTGGCCGCCGTCACATTCTCTGTCTGCACGCGGGCTGCGGCAATCTCAGCCTCCAGTTCAGCAATGCGAGCCTGTTGCTCACGCTGACGACCTTCGGCTTCGCGGCGCTGCTGCTCTGCGGCTTCGGCACGAGCCAATTGTTCGCGCTCGGCTCTTGCCGCCGCTTCGGCTTGAGCCTGACGTTCAGCCGCTTGGCGGGCAGTTTCGCGTTCGGCCTGCTCAGCCTCGATTCTCGCTCTCTCCTCTGCGGCCCTGGACACAGCAGCAACCTCGGCCGCACGCTGTTCTTCGGTGATCGCCGCCTGCTCTGAGGTCTGGTCAGCCTGCTCTGAAGATGAGGCACAGCCTACCAGCACGAGCACCATTGCCCCCAGCCCCGCTCGCAGGGAAAGGGTGGAAAAGTGGCCGATTAATTTCAGGGTCATCATCATGAAGTGGTCCTTGTACAAAAGTCAGGGCGAGAGCCTATAGTGCTTGACGACACCATAATCACTCTAAGATAGTACCGTCAAGTCTGCGGCAGGCGCATGCAGCAAGGTAATTGACCGGATTTCGACACTCCGGCCGCGTTCTTTATAACGGTAATCCACGAATTTGTCAGCAGTCCATGCTGAAATCCCATGACGATAGCACGCTTCTCCAGTTTGATTACCCTGGCAAGACGACTCACC
>JAUSMU010000088.1 GCA_030645995.1 Gammaproteobacteria bacterium
CATTCTTTCCGATTGTCTCTTGTGCCGAGCAATTGCCAGCGATATTGTCCCTGCAGCTTCATTGCCAAAGATTTCACTGCAAATGACAAGAGCACACCATGACTGAGAAATACACCAATCTCCTTGCCAGACTGCACACACTCAACGACCTGCAGAAATCCATCGCCGTTCTGCATTGGGACCGTGAAACCAATATGCCCCCGCAGGGCAACAGTGGACGCACGCAGCAGATCACCACGCTCACTCAGCTCGCTCACGAGATCGGCGCCAGCAACGAGATGGGTGAGCTGCTCGCGGCAGCAGAAGCGGAACTGACCAATGCAGACTACGACAGCACCGAGGCGAGTCTGTTGCGTTACGTACGCAGGCAGTACGACGAGGAACGCAAATTCTCCAGCGATTTTGTGCGTCGCCGCAGTGAGATTACCGGCGCGGCCGGCTTCGCCTGGTCACAGGCACGGGCGCAGAATGACTTTACTTCTTTCGCCCCACATCTGCAGGCGGCCGTCGCGATCGCGCAGGAATCTGCGGAGATTCTCGGTTACGAAGATGAGAAATATGACGCGCTGCTGGATCAGTACGAGCGCGGGATGAAGACCAAAGACGTGCGCGAGATTTTCGAAAAAGTGAAGCGCGAAACGGTACCCTTGATTCATGCCATCAGCGCGCAACGTGATACGGTCGATGACAGTTTTCTTTTTCAATCTTTCGACGTCGACGCGCAGAAAAAACTCGCGCGCTACGCGGCAGAATCGATTGGCTACGATTTCACGCGCGGGCATCTGGGGCAGGTAGAACATCCATTCAGCACCAGCTTTGGCCGCAACGATGTGCGCATCACTACACGCATCAATCCCGAGTTCGCCAACTCGTCACTGTTCGCAACGCTGCACGAGGCTGGTCACGCGCTCTATGAAAAAGGCGTCGGAGAAGAGCTGGAGCGCACTCCGCTGGCACAGGGAACTTCTTCCGGGATTCACGAGAGTCAGTCGCGTCTGTTCGAGAATCAGGTGGGGCGAAGTAGAGGTTATTGGGACGCGCATTTTCCACAGCTGCAAACGCATTTCCCTCAACAGATGGGCAGGGTCGACACCGAGAGTTTCTATCGAGCCATCAACAAGGTGCAGCCGTCTTTCATTCGTGTGGAGGCCGATGAGCTGACTTACAACATGCACATCATTCTGCGTTTCGAGCTGGAGCAGGCGCTGATCAATGGCGAGCTGAGCGTGGATGATCTGCCTGCCGCATGGAATGAAAAGATGGAAACACTGCTGGGCATCACACCACCGGATGACGCGCACGGCGTGTTGCAGGATGTGCACTGGTCGCAGGCCGCGTTCGGCTATTTCCCAACGTACACGCTCGGCAATCTTTACGCGGCGTTGTTCATGGAAACAGCGAGGAGCCACGATGCACAGATAGCCGCTGAGCTGGCGCAAGGCAACACTGCCAGTCTGCTGGCGTGGTTGCGCAATAATATTCATCGACATGGCAGCAAATACGACGCTCCGGAGCTGTGCCAGCGCGCGACAGGCCAGGTGCTCACTGCCGACCCGTTTGTGCGTTATGTGCGCGAGAAGTTTGGTGGGATTTATCAAATGCGCTGATTTTTCGGCAAGGTTCTGAATATCGTCTACACTTCTCGTTATTGGTGCGATTTCCCGATGGCTCTGTGCTGAATGCCGAAGTACACTGGTACGAGGTAAGCGGGCTAGGCAAGTATGAATTTAAGATCAAGAAAATTTTGGACTAAACCATGACGCAGCACTTTGCAGTTTGCATCAAGAACAACGGCTACGAAGTTTCTCTTGAGCTGCGCAAGCTCTATGAGGTAGTGCCCGATCAGCTTGCAGCGCAGTTGGGTCAGATTCGTGTGGTCGATGAATCGGGTGAGGATTACCAATATCCTGAGGATTTTTTCCTTCCGATTACCCTTCCCGAATTACTCCAGCGAGCAGTGCTGCACTCAACCTGATGATTGTCACTTCATTTGACTCTCTGATCTGCCCCCTGGACAACCACCCCCTGCAACGAGCAGGGGCCTCGTGGCGCTGTGCATCCGGCCACACGTTTGATATCGCTCGCGAAGGCTATATCCATCTGTTGCCGGTGCAGAACAAGCGCTCCCGTGATCCGGGGGACAGTAAGGAAATGGTCGCGGCACGGCGCCGCTTTCTCGGGGCGGGTTGCTATCAGCCAATCGCGGCCGCCGTCAGCCGCGCAGTGCTTGGTGAAACCACTCGTGATCCCCTGACTGACGTGCCGCCCGGCGCTGATCTCAGCTGTCTGGACGCTGGTTGTGGTGAAGGCTATTACCTGCGCGAGCTGGCGGCGGCATGCGGCGACGTTGATTCAATCGCCAACAGTTCTCTCTCCACAAGTTCCCTTTCACTCATCGGCCTGGACATCTCCAAGTGGGCAGTGCTGTCGGCGGCTAAGCAGGACAAACGGATGTGCTGGGTGGTGGGCAGCAATGCCAATCTACCGGTGGAGTCACGCTCGCTGGATCGCGTGTTGTGCATGTTCGGCTTTCCGGTTTATGCGGAATTTCTGCGCGTGCTCAAGCCGGGAGGTTTGTTGTTGCAGGTGGACTCCGGGCCGGATCATTTACGCGAACTGCGCGAGATCATCTACCCGACACTGAAGGCGGAGCGCACAGAGGAAGTTCCGGTGCCGGACGGTTTCGAGCGAGGGTCTGGTGAACGGCAGTCGACTGAAACGGTACGGTTTTCTCTCGATCTGCATGGGCAGGAGCAGATTGCCGATCTGCTCGCCATGACGCCGCATCTTTATCGGGCCACGGCCGAGGGACGCGCGCGTGCGGCAGCATTGACGAGTCTTGTGGTCACCGTCGACGTGCGGCTGACAACCCTGCGCGTGCGGGCCTGATTAACGGGCCACCAGGCCCCCATCCACAGCCAGTGCCTGCCCGGTGACGAACGACGCGCCGGGCAAGGACAGCCACACCACTGTGTCAGCCACTTCCTCCACTGTTCCCATGCGGTTCATCGGGTGCATGGCCGCGTATTGCGCCTCGACCTGCGGGTCGCAACCGGTGATTCTGTCGACCATCTCGGTCTTGATGACGCCGGGGCAAACGGCGTTCACGCGCACGCCCTTGGTCGCATACTCCACCGCGACGGCTCTCGTCAGCTCGACCACGGCACCCTTGGAGGCGCAGTAGGCTGGCAATCCCGCGAAGCCCACCAGCCCCGCGACGGAGGCGATATTGACGATGGCGCCACTCTTCTGCGGTGCCATGATCTGCAGTTCTGCCCGCAGGCACAGATACACTCCGCGCAGATTGACGGCGATGACGCGGTCGAAGTTTTCGATGCTGGAGTCGGCGGTGAGCGCTGACTCGCCTTCGATGCCGGCGTTGTTGCAAGCATAGTCGAGGCGGCCGAAGCGGCTGAGGATGGCGTTCTGCAGGCGTCGGACTGAGTCAGTGTCGGCGACGTCGGTGACACAGGCCAGCGCCTGTCGCCCCATTTTCTCGATCTGGGCGGCGACTTCCTGCAGGCGCTCGCCATTGACGTCTGCGATGACCACATCACAGCCCGCCTTCGCATAGGCCAGCGCGGCGGCCTTGCCGATACCGGCGGCGGCGCCCGTCACCAATGCTATCGGGGTCTTTTGCTTCTGCATGCTGTGTTCGCTCATGTTGTGCAGCCTCTCAAAATCGCTGGTAGTGGACCACTACCCGGAGTGATAACCTTGCTTCGAGAATAACAGCCCGACCAGGAGAGCACCATGGCAGTCACCATCCCGCACGTCATCCCCTTCGAAAATCTCGGCCGCGCAGATGTTGCGCGCGTAGGGGGCAAGAACGCGTCCCTCGGTGAGATGGTCGGGCATCTGGCGACGCAGGGGGTGCCGGTGCCGCCAGGGTTCGCCACCACGGCGGATGCCTACTGGCAATACGTCGATGCCAATGGCCTGCGCAAGCCGATGGCCGATGCCATCGATAATCTGCGTGCGGGCCGCGCGACACTGGCCGAGACGGGCAACCTGCTGCGCCGTGCCTTCCTGGGCGGCCAGTGGCCCGCCGAGACCGCAGCCGCCATTCGCACGCATTACGCGGCTCTGAGCCAGCGCAGCGGACGCGACGCCGTCGATGTCGCTGTGCGCTCCAGCGCCACCGCTGAAGACCTGCCCGACGCCAGCTTCGCCGGTCAGCAGGAAACCTTCCTCAACATTCGCGGCGATGACGCCCTGCTGGACGCCTGCCGCCGTTGCTACGCCTCCCTCTTCACCGACCGGGCGATCAGCTACCGGGAGACCAAGGGCTTCGATCACCTGAAGGTGGCGCTGTCCGTGGGTGTGCAATTGATGGTGCGCTCCGATGTCGGTGGCTCGGGCGTGATGTTCAGCATCGACACAGAGACGGGCTTCGACAAGGTGGCGGTGATCACGGCCGCGTGGGGGCTGGGCGAGACTGTGGTGCAGGGCGCTGTGGACCCGGACGAGTATCAGGTGTTCAAGCCACTGCTCGCCAACGAGAGTCTGGTGCCGGTGCTGGAGAAGCACCTGGGCAGCAAGACAATCAAGATGATCTACGCCAGCGAGAGCGGCAAATCGACCCGCACAGTGCCGACCTCCAAAGTGGAGCGCGCCAGCTACGTGCTCAACGACGGCGAGATTGTGAAATTGGCGCGCTGGGCCTGCATCATCGAGAACCATTACGGTTGTCCGATGGACATCGAGTGGGCGAAAGACGGCCAGACCGACGCCCTCTACATCGTGCAGGCCCGCCCGGAAACTGTGCAGTCGCGCAAGGAGGCCGGTACGCTGCGCAGCTACAGCCTCAGCGACAAGGGCAAGGTGCTGGTGACAGGCTTGAGTATCGGCGACGCGGCGGTGAGCGGCCGAGTCTGCATACTCGACAGCGCCAAAGACATCGACCGCTTCGTAGACGGCTCCATTCTGGTGACCGAGAACACTGACCCGGACTGGGTGCCGATCATGAAACGCGCCGCCGCCATCGTCACCGACCGAGGCGGGCGTACCTCGCATGCCGCCATCGTCAGCCGTGAACTGGGGTTGCCCGCCATCGTCGGCACCGGCAACGCGACTCAGGTGCTGCACGACGAGCAGGAGATCACTGTGTCCTGCGCCGAGGGCGACACTGCTTTCGTGTATGAAGGCACCGCGAAGATCGCCATCGAGACCCTCGACATTGCCGCGATTCCCGCGACCCGAACTCAGGTCATGCTCAACATGGGCAACCCGGCGGCAGCGTTCCGCTGGTGGCGACTGCCAGCCGACGGTGTGGGGCTGGCGCGCATGGAGTTTGTGGTGAGCAACCACGTCAAGGTGCATCCCATGGCACTGGTCAAATACGATCAGTTGCAGGATGTCGATGCCAAGCGCGAGATCGATGCGCTGACGGTTGGCTACGCGGATCGCACCGACTACTTCGTCGAGTGTCTGGCCCGGGGGCTCTCGCGCATCGCCGCTGCGCTCTATCCGCGTCCGGTGATCATCCGCATGAGTGACTTCAAGACCAACGAATACGCCAACCTCGTCGGCGGCGCGCAGTTCGAGCCGCGCGAGGAAAATCCCATGATCGGTTTCCGGGGCGCATCGCGCTATTACTCCCCGCGCTACCGTGAGGGCTTCGCGCTGGAGTGCCGCGCCATCAAGCATCTGCGTGAGCAGATGGGCTTCGACAACGTGGTGGTGATGATTCCGTTCTGCCGTTCGATCGCCGAGGCCGACAAGGTGCTGGAGGTGATGGCTGGCAACGGTCTGCGCCGAGGCGAAAACGGGCTGGAGGTCTACGTGATGTGCGAGATTCCCTCCAACGTGATTCTGGCCTCCGCCTTCGCCGAGCGTTTCGATGGCTTCTCAATCGGCTCCAACGACCTGACCCAGTTGACGCTGGGGGTGGACCGCGACTCCGAGCAGCTGGCCGGGCTCTTCGATGAGCAGGACGACGCGGTGAAGTGGATGATCGGCCATGTCATCAGCGCGGCTCGTGACGCCGGTGCGAAGATCGGCATCTGCGGGCAGGCGCCCAGTGACCATCCGGACTTTGCCGCCTTCCTGGTGGAGTGCGGGATCAACTCCATCTCGGTGACTCCCGATAGCTTCATCCGGGTGAAACAGAAGGTCGCCGAGGCTGAGGCCCGCAAGGGCTGAGGTCGGGACGGCCAGCGAGGAAAGCTCGGCGTGGCGGCTATTTCTGGCGACGCGGTCTGGCGACCAGAATCCTCGCGAAGGTCTGCAGCCCGACGTTTTCCTCCAGATCCAGCCCGCTTCTCTCGAACAGCGCGCACCACTGTGTCAGGGTGCGTTCGCGTCCGCGAGTGCCGATGAACATCTGCATGTCGAAAGAGGCGCTCGCCAGATCGGCACCCATCTCCGGCATGACCATCTCTAGCACTGCGATGCGCGCTCCGGTCTGGCCACATAACGTGGCAAGATTGCGCAAGCCGGTGCAGCAACTGTCGTCGTCGAAACCGTGCAGCACCGCACTCAGCAGATAGATGTCGCCCGCACCCTGCGCTGCGGGCAGCTGGCCAAACAAGTCGCCGGTCTCGAAGCGCAGGCGGGACAGCAGCGCGGGCTCCTCACGCCCCTGCCAGTATTGGGGGGCCTCCCGTACCACCTGCTCGCGGTCCACGACCAGTGCGTGCAGATGCGGGTGACGTTTGAGGATAGCGAGTGACTTGCTGCCTTGAGAGCCGCCGACATCGATCAACCTCGTGAAACGCGACCAATCGAAATCCTGCGCAAAGCAGTCGCCTGCCAGCGCCTCAACGCTGTCCATTGCGCGCGAGAACAGCTCATCGAATTGCGGATGATGGTCCATGTAGTCGAACAACTCCTGTCCGTGACTGCGCTGAAAGGCTACCTCACCGCTGCGCACCGCGCCTTCCAGCTCCTCGTACCAGGGGCGGCTCATTTCCGGCGAGTTATGCATCAGAATCATGGCGCGCACACACTGCGGATCATCCTGCCGCAGGGGCGAGGACAGGCGGTTATTGCGGAATTCGCCGGGCGCGGTCTCCTCGAAGATGCCCATCGCCGCCAGCATCCGCAGCAGGCGCCCGACGGCATCGGCGCTGGCGCTGACCAGGCTGGCTATCTCGGAGGCCGGCAGCTGGCGATCGGCGAGGGCAGTCGCGATGTCCAGCCGCGCGGCCACATACAGTGCGCGGGATTGCCAGAAGGAAGAGCTGATCTGCACCAGCCGGAACGGCGGTGGCGTCATCTTGTTGGGAATGTTCTGCAGCCAGTTCGCGAAGCGCATCAGGCGGGCGAAGCGGCGCACGGCACCGGCGTTTTTCTGGAGTGTGGGGTTCGACATGGGCGCGTTGAGTCCTCTTCGATTTGCTTCAGTTGATCAGGATGTTGTCGTGGTGGATGCCAGGCCAGCGCTGAACAGGTGACCGTTGAACGCGGCGAGCCGATCGAGAAAGGCAGCGTCCATGGGGCGCTCCATCTGCTCCTCGAACACGTTCCTCAGCAACATTGGCGTCATGGCAAGGCTGACAAAGGCCATGCGCAGGATGTCCGCGTCGACGCCGGGGTCGATCTCGCCCTGCGTCTTCAAGGCATCGACCTTGCGCGCACTGCGGGTGCGGCCCCGCTCCAGCAGCTGCTGGATGAAGCGGCGGCCGGGGCCTTGATTGAGAGCCAGCACCTTGAGGATCAACCGGGGGAATTCCGGATGCTTGCTCATGGTCTCGTAGTACAGGCGCAGAAAGTCGGCGAACCCGGAAGCAGAATTGAGCAGCTGGCCGTCCAGCACGTCGAGCATGGGGCTGAGGGTGTGGCGAATCATCTCCTCGTAGAGCCCCTCCTTGCTGCCGAAGTAATAACGAATCATGGAGACGTTGGCATTGGCGCGCTCCGCGATCAGCCGAGTGGTGACACGGGCGTAGTCGTCCGCCAGGAAGCAATCGAGCGCAGCCTTGAGCAGACGCGACTGCACCGGGTCGTCATCGGGTTTGTGTACATCGGGCTCGTGCAAATCGGGTTCTTGCATGGGGGTCTCCGGCACTGAAACATGCGATCAGGCTAGCACCCGCTTGCAGGCATCGACAGCGCTTTCGTCAATCAATTCGGTGGGTTTGATTGAATATCTGCGGGGCTTCTTAAAGGCACGGCTT
>JAUSMU010000501.1 GCA_030645995.1 Gammaproteobacteria bacterium
TTCGTCCGCGCCGCCGAAGAACACGCCATAGCCTTCGCGGCCGGGCAGCAGCAGATCGATGTGGCCGTCGCCATTCATGTCACGCAGGTCTTCGAAGAACAACACGCGGCGGCGATCCGGGACCGAGGCCACCAGTTCCCAGTCGAACAAGGGCTTGAGATTGCCGCTGTAGCTGGCGATGGCAGAAGAGAGGCTGAATACTCCGGTGCCGGCGAACAGCAGCAGTTCGTTGCCGGGCTCGGCTCGCAGGTCGGCGATGGCGATGGCGATGATCTCGGGTTTGATCTCGACGCGACGCGAGGGCTCGGGGAGATAGCTACCATTACCCTGTTGCAGATAGACGAGCACTTCGCGCCCCGCCTCGGCACTCCACTGCGGCACCAGCAGGTCGCGGCGGCCGTCGCCGTCCATGTCTGCGTAGAGGATGTCGTCGGGCCATTCGCCCAGCGCGATCTCGGAAGCCGCAAAGTTGAGCTGTGCCTGCAGGCCGACGCTTGCCAGCAAGGCGCTGAGCCCTGCCATGGCAACCAGAGTCCTGATGGGCGGCGGGCTGATCGTCATGGCGCAGTTTCCTCGACCAGTTCGCCGTAGCCAGTCGCGAAGCGGAAGATGCTCAGCAACCGGACCTCTCTCTCGCCCTCGCTGAGCTGATAGTCGAACAGGGAAAACAGCCAGAGATCGCCGATGGACAGGCGTGTCTGTTGCGGGGCCAGGCTGGATTCATATTGCAGCAATGGGCCGAGTGCGACCCGGCTCACGCGCTGACCGGGGTCCCACAGCCGCACATTTTTCTCCAGCAATTGATTCTCGCCAGCGGCACTGCGCAGCACGCTCAGCGTCACGCGATCGCCCGGCTGGTACTCGCTGTGCAGACGCGTGATGAGGTCCTGTGCCGACTGCACGCCGACGCCGTTCAACGCCAGGATCGTGTCGCCGTCGCGCAGGTCTACCTCGGGCAAGGGGCTCTCCGGGAATATTTCCACGATGCGGGCCCCTGAAACAGGAGCGGCCCCCGCGTCCTCGAACACCTCGGTGGTGAAGCCTGCGCGGATCAGGATCGGGTCGGCACGGTAGAGTTCGGTGGGCAGGCTGCGCCGGTCGCTATTCGCGCTGGCGTTGACGGTGGTCTCGAACACGGTGGTGTTGCGGCGCACCTGAAACACGAAGGCGCCAGCGCTGCCGGTCTGCTGCGCCAGGGCATCGAGCAGATCGGGGTGATTGATCTCGCGTCCGTCGATGCTGAGGATCACGTCACCGGCGCGTATCCCGGCCGTATCCGCCGCACCGTTGGCGGTGACAGCGCGCACGCGGATGCCGGGCAGCACGGTGATGTTGCTGAGCGAGTCACTCTCATTGACCGCCGCCGTGATGCCGAAGCTCAGGCCTGTGCCGACAGCCTCGCCTTCGCTGAGGCTGACGATCTCGGGCGACAGGGTAATGCTCGGCACCAACTGGCGCGGCTCGTGGCTGACGCAGGCATTGAGCAGGCAGGCAGAGAAAACCATGCCTAGCACTCTGCCCCTGTGGGGGCGGGCCTTGCCCGCGATTAATGTGCACGTAGCCACAAAGCTATCGCGGGCAAGGCCCGCTCCCACAGGATCAGAGTGGTGCGTCATAGTTTCTTCCCTCGCACAAACAGCAGCGCCAGCACCACAAACAGCAGCATCTGCGGCAGTGGCACCCATTCGTTCAGTTGCAGCACCCGGTTGTCGATCATGACGTCGGAGTAGCCACGCACCAGGCGGCTGACGTCCTTCAGGTAGGACTGGTCGATGAGCGAGGGCTGGAAAGTCGCGTACAGGTAATAGGCTCGCTCGCCAAGTACGCCCTTGAAGATGTCCAGCGCCACGGTAATGCCGAGCGCCGTGGTGACGGCCTGAGTCGCAGACTGGGCACAGACCGACACCAGCAGCCCGAAGGCCAGCGCCGCTGGCAGCGGCAGTAACGCCAGCCGCAGACCGAGTCCTACCTCCGCGCGGATCTCCGCACTACCGATCAGTTCGTAGCCGTCCTCCACCACCGGACCGAAATCCCAGAGCAGGGCAGTGATGGTACCTATACTCGCAGTCATCAGCCCCAGTGCACACAGGGCCAGCAGATAGACCATGCTCAGTTTGGCGAGCACGAGGGCGGGGCGGCTGGTGCGGCGAATCAGGACATGGCGCAGTGCGCCACTGTCGCGATCACTGGCAAAGGTCCAGGCGGCGTAGGCGACGAGGGTGAGGCTGAGCAAGGTCAGGCCGGTGGAGAAACTGTCGACGAAGTGTCCCCAGGCATTGCTGCCGGTGACGGCTTCGGCCTCCTGCCCGAGCAGCGCTTCCCGTGCCTGCTGGCCGGTCTCGGTCAGCCGCACGACGACGGCGCGGGCAATCACGATCAACGAGGGCAGCAGCACCAGTAGACGGGTGCTGTTGCTGCGCAGGGCCACATAAATCTCGGCCTTCAATGCCGCGACGAAACCGTTCACAAGTCTGCCTCCACTGCCGCACTGACGGGGTCAAGCAAGTGGTCGTGAACAGGATCGCGCGCGGTGATCTCGTGGAACAACGAGGTCAGCGAGGCCCGCTCACGCTGCAATTCATGGACGGCGATGCCTTTCAGTACCAGTCGCTGATTGATCAACGCGGGGCTGACATCCTCCAGCTGCAATGTCAGCAGGCCCGCAGCGCTGTTGTCTTCGATCCGCACACCGGGGATGTCCTGCACTATAGCGCAGGCGCGCACCACGTCGTCGCAGGAGACCAGCAGACGGCTGACACGGGAGTTGAAGAGACGGCTGACGTGGTCGCTCACCACAATGCGGCCCTTGTGCAGGATCGACAGGTGCGAGCAGATTTTTTCCAGATAGGGCAGTTGGTGGCTGGAGAGCAGAAAGGCAGTGCCTTCTTCGCGATTCAGCGTGCTGATCAGGGCCAGCATGTCGTCGACACCACCGGCGTCCAGTCCGTTGAAGGGTTCATCGAGCAGCACCAGCGCGGGGCTGCCGAGCAGTGCCTGAGCAATGGAGGCACGGCGGCGGTTGCCCAGCGAGAGATGACGGATCTTGAAATTGCTGTACTTGCTGATGCCCAGCAGAGCCTCGACCTGCGCCGGAGTCCGCACTCGCTGTTCGCACAACAGGCTGGCATGCTCCAGCACCTGGCGCACGGTCAGCTGTGGATGCAGACTGGGATTGTCGAAGATGCTGACCACAGCACCCCGGCTGCGATGCAGTTGATCAGGTGGCAGCCCCAGCACGCGAATGCTGCCGCTGTCGAAGGACTGCATGCCAAGCAGGCACTCCAGCGTCGTGGTCTTGCCGGAGCCATTGAGCCCCACCAGTCCATGCACGGCGCCAGCGGCGACCTCAAGGCTCAGTTTCCTGAGCACCTCGAAGTCTCCGTATTTCTTGCTCAGTTCCGTGACGAGCAGGGGCGCTGTGTTGTGATAGGTCATGACTGTGTTGGCGCTCGAAAACTAAACTGAAAACTACTCGACAAAAATGTCGTCGACCTGCAATTGAGTTACCTTGCCGAACTGATTAAGCGCCTCGGCGCCGATGCGATCCAGATCGCCCACCACCGAGATCAGCTTGGGTTTGCCCGCAATGTTCTGGCGCTGGAAGTTCAGCATGTCGTCCAGCTCAGCAGATTGCAGCTGCGCGAAGCGGGCCGCACGCGGATCACTGCCCTGCAGGCCCAGACGTTCCCATGAACGCACGGTGCCGATCACCTGACGGAAGCCGACGGTGGAGGTGCGATAGCGGTTTTCCAGGGAACTCTTCGCCTCGTTGAAACGCTCGGCCGAGACCGGCATGTTGTCGAACAGATCGAGGAAGGCGGCGACGGCTTCTACCGTCTTGTCGTTCTGGGAGCCAATGGCGCCAACCGCGACGTTCTCTGCATTCAGGCGTCCGCCCTGCGAGTACTGTGCCTGCGCGGAGTAGGCGAGGGCGCGAGCCTCTCGCAGTTCCTGGAACACCACGCTCGACATGCTGGTGCCGAAATAGGTGTTGTACAGGGACGAGGGGACCACCAGCTGTTCGTCGTAAGTCCCGTCGGGGAACTCGATGCGCACCTGCGCCTGGGCGGTCTCCTGATCCACCACATAGACCTCGTTCTCGTTCACCACGCGCGCGGTGCGGAACCGATAGGGCGGGGTGTCTTTCAGCTCGGCTGGGACCACATAATGTTCGCGCAGGCTGGCCAGCAGCGTGTCCAGCGGCAGGGAGCCCGTGTAGCTGAGCGTGTGCTTATAGTGCAGCAGATCGCCGATCAGCGTCTGCAACTCTTCAATGGTGGCGGCCTGAATCTGTGCGCTGGTCAGAGACTGCAGCATCGGCGATTCGTCGCCATAGCGGTTGTAGAGATACAGAGCCTGGCTGATGGCGGCCGGGTCCTGCTTCTGGTCTTCGCGGGACTTGAGGATGATGGCCTTGAGTTCCTCCAGCGTGGCTTCATCGGAGGTCGGGTTGCGCACCAGCGACAGCATCAGGTCGAGGCTCGGTTCGAACTGTTCGTCCAGCCCTGAAATCCCGATCGAGGATTCGTTGGCCCCGGCGCCAACACCAAACTCGCTGCCCAGTCGGTACCACTCCTTCTGCAGATCGGTGGCCGAGAGCGTGCCAGCACCGGATTTCTCCAGCAAGGCAGTCGCGAGCCCGAGGCGGTCGTTCTCTTCGGTGCCGACTTCGACATTGATGGAGAAGGAGAACAGGTCATTGAGCGGATTGGGCGAGTAATACAGCTGTACACCCGGCGCGAAGTCGACGACCTGATAATCCTCCTTCGGGTCCACGTAGGTCGGCTCGATCTCTTCGTAAGGCATCGCCATGATGCTGGCGGCGAACTGTGACTGACGGCTCGGATCAATGGCCACCGGGTCGATCTGGGGCTTCTCAACCAGCGGGATGTCGTGCTGTTCGTCGATGCGATGCACGGCGACATAGTTGGCGCCAAAATATCGATTGGCCACGTCGATGATGTCCTGCTTGGTGACTTGCTCCAGGCGCGCGATCTCGCCGACGGAATGATCCCAGTCGTCGCCGGCCTGGAAGGCGCTGCGCATGGTGGACACGCGCGCCGTGTTGGATTCCAGTGCACCCTTCTGGCTTTTCTTGAAATCGTTGACGATGGCCGGAATGATCCAGTCCTCGAACTCGCCCTTCTTGATGTGCTCGATCTGGTCCAGCAGCAACTGCTCTACCTCGGCGAGGGTCTGTCCCTGTTTGGGCACGCCCCACAGGCGCTGCGAGCCATAGTCGTTGAGGAACTCCGGAGATGAGCCAGCGGCCTGCACGGCCTGCGCTTGATTCAAATTGAGGTTGATCAGCCCCGCTGTGCGGTTGTCCAGAATCATGTCCACCAGCATCAAGGCTTCTTTGTCGGGATGCGTGTTGTTGACGGTACGGAAGGCGATCTGCACCTCTTCTTCGCCACGGTAACTCACCGTCACGCGCTCGGCGCCCTGGATCGGGTCTTCAACCCACGGGCCGACTTGCGGCACGTCCTTGCGCTCCCATTGGCCGAAGCGCTCGTTGATCACGGCGATGGTCTCATCAATATTGATGTCGCCGCTGATGAAGATGGCCATGTTGTTCGGCACATAGTAAGTGTCGAAGTAATTCTGGATGTACACGAGCGACGGATTCTTCAGGTGTTCGGCATCGCCGATGGTGGTCTGCTGGCCGTAGGGATGCTTCTTGTAGAGCAGCTCGCCGAGGGCGTAGTAGGAGACGCGATCACGGTTGTCGTCGCTCTGGTTCTTTTCTTCGTACACGGTTTCCAGCTCGGTGTGGAAGAGGCGGAACACCGGGTCGATGAAGCGGCTGGATTCGATGGTGGCCCACTGCTGCAGACGATTGGAGGGCAGGCCGACCTTGTAGACGGTCTCTTCGTGCCAGGTGTGTGCGTTCAGGCCGGAGGCGCCCATGCCGTTGTAGAGCTTGTCGATCTCGTTGGGAATGGCGTATTGCGCGGCCTGCTGGGAGACCTGATTGATCTCGGCGTAGATCGCGGCACGGGCGGCGGGATCGGTCTCATTGAAGTGGCGTTCGTAGAGGGCAGTGATCTGATCCAGATAGGGTTTCTCGGCAGCGTAGTCGAGCGTGCCGATCGACTGGTTGCCCTTGAACAACAGATGTTCGAGATAGTGGGCCAGGCCGGTGGCGTCGGCAGGGTCGTGCTTGCTGCCCGCCTTCACGGCGATCTCGGCGTAGAAGCGTGGCTCCTCGTGGTTCTCGGTGAGGTAGACCTGCAGCCCGTTGTCGAGTTCGAAGATGTGTGTGTCGAGCGCGTCGGCCGGGTTCGGCGTATTGATCTGCCGATACCCCTCTGTGGGAGCGAGCCCGCTCGCGATAATGTCGTCAGCCTCGTCAGCAGGAGCCGTACTACCCTGCGGCCCGCAGGCGCTCAGCCCGAGCGTCAGCAACAAAGCAGCAAAAAGACCAGCCCCCCTGAACCCCCTGTGGGAGCGTACCCAAAGGGCATAAAGGACCCGCCCGCGATAACTGATTGGTAGGGAGTCATGCATAAGGTTTCTCCATAGATTTGGCGCCAAGGACATTTGTTGCGCTGCAAAGTTGGGGGCTAATGTAAAGAATTCCACAAGGAAGTCTACCACTGTACAGGTTCGCCGCAGGGTCAGGGTTTTGTTCCAGATGCAGGCGGCTGGCCAGTGATACTGGCACTCAGCATCTCACGGGCTTCCTTAAGAGATTCTGAGAGGGTGGTGAGCTGCTGCGATGAGCTTTGCAGGTTTTGCTGCAGCGAGGCGATCTGCCCTTCGAAGGTGCTCTGCAGCTGCGCATTGGCAGCACTCTGTTCCTGCAGTTGTGCGCGCAGAGCGCCTAGCTGGACATCGCTGTGCTGCAGCTGCACTCGCAGGTCACGGACCGCATTATATTCGTAAGCGGCAAATGCCAGTCCTGCCACTGCCAGCGCCAAGGCACCGAATGTTGTTGCTCTCATGAAGCAATTCCTTACCAAATGGGGTGAATAGAGACCCGGGCAGCGGGTAGTAAATTGCAGGGCAACTCAGCCCTGGCGGGGAGCCTGTGTTCCAGCGCAGGCGAAACGCTCGTTCGATAAATTAAATCTTTTGCTCTGCCATTGGCGAGCTGCTATGTTTCGTCGCGCGGTAGTTTCAGTTCATCGTAGTACTCGA
>JAUSMU010000502.1 GCA_030645995.1 Gammaproteobacteria bacterium
GCAGAATTCCGCCTTGCTTCTGACCTGACCGATCAGTTGCAGGCTCTTCTTGTCCGGTGCCGCGCGCAGTTTGGTGTCATAGGTCGTGCTGAGCTTTTCGAACTGCTCCAGCAGGGCTTTTTTCTCGTGCTTCATGTCCGGTGTCAGCATGTTGAAGAAGGCATCCTTCAACTCGGTGAACAGCCTGCGGGACTGGGCCAGTTCCTCGCTGCTCTGGCCGACCAGATCGCTGATCTTCTTCAGCTGATCGCGCGCAGCGGCGACCGCTGGATTGAGCGGCGGTCTTGCTCGACCAGCAGCGCTGCCCGAGTTAGCCGAGGCACCATTCGCAGGAGCACCAGGAGTCCCTGAGCGAGCCGGTCGGCTGGACGGTTTATCCGCCGCAGGCTCGGCGCTGCGCTTGTTGAAAATCTTGTCGCAGGCGGCGCGAAAGGCGTTCCAGTGATTGCGATCGTCCTTGTAAGGGGAAGGGCCGATGCCCTTCCACAAGGCCTGCAGTTTTTTCGCCTCGGTCATTGCTTCCTGAACATTCTCGACGGTGTCCAGCTGCTCCGCTTGCGCAATCAACTCCAGCTTGCGCGTGGCATTGGACTGCAGCGATTTGCGCTTGAATAGACGCAGCGCGGTGAGCACGGTGTTGAAGCGTTTCTGCAGCTTCTTGATCTTGGCCTGCTCGACGGGAGCAAATAGTTTCCAGTCTTCCAGCGCCTTGGTTTCGATCTTGTTCAAATTGGCGATATTGATATTTTCTGCCGTCAATGTCGGCAGCAACTCTTCCAGTTGTGCACAGATATTATTGCGCTCTTCCAGATTGCTGTGCAGCTTGGTCTTGCGCTCTTTGAAGTATTCCTTGCAAGGTTCGAATGCCTTGTGGGCGAGGTCATTGAATTCATTCCATAACGCGTCGTTGTGCAGCGAATGCCCGAGCTTCTTCCATTCGTCCTGCAGCGTCTTGATGCGTTTGGCCCTGTCGGCCGCGTGCAGCTGACCATCGATAAGTGCCTGCATGGCCACGATCAGTTCTTTTTTCTTCTCGGTGGCGGCGAAGTTTTTCCAGTCGGTCAGTTCTTTGATGCGGGCCTTGTAGGGTGACACGCGATCCTGCAATTCTTTCTTCAGATCGTCGTCGGCATTCTTGATGGCCCCCTGCACTTTGTCCCACAGGCGCTGCGCATCGTTGACCTGCCCCTGCTCGACGTGTTGTTCGAGCGCGGTGATATTGGCCAGAGAATCCTTGTGGAGTTTTTCCTGGTAGGCGCGATTCTTCTCGTTCAGGCGTTGTGCCTGCTGCGTCATTTCGACACAGCTCTCGTACAGTGCACTGTGAGGCAGGCTCTCCGGCCATGTGTCTTTGGCGAACAGCTTGTGCAGACGTTGTGAGGCCTTGGCGATACCTGCGGTGTTCTTGGCGGTGAGCGCGGTCAACTCGCCTTTCAACGTGACCAGATCGCCGGCCTTGGCTTCAAGGGAATGGAACACAGTGATGCACCGCTCGCCCAAGGCCAGCAACTCGCGAGCCTGGCTGAGTAATTCGACCGGCTCCGCGTTGTTGCGCTGTGCATAGAGTGCCGCCAGTGCGTGAACCTGTTGCTGCAGAGTAGCGATCTGTTCTTCTGTCAGCGGAGCCTGCAACGCCGTCATGCAGGCGCTGGCACTGCTGCACGCCGCCGCGAGGCTTTCGAAGCTCTGCTGTTGCAGGGCCAGCTGTTGTTGCTCTGTTTGATGTTCGGCGATCTTGGCGCGCAGATTGGCGCAGGCTGTCGCGAAGCGCTGTTGCTGCGATTCGTCAACGATTTCGCTGACTTCCTGCCACTGGCTGACGCGATAGTCGAATTGCGCCTGGGTCAGGCCACCAATGACTTTTTCGGCAAGAGTCTCCAGCGTGGCACAGATCTCATTGGCCAGATTCTGGTCCGCTGCCTGGCGGGCCTGGGCGTCTTGCAACTGTTGCAGAGTTTCCTTGCAGTATTTATAGACGGTCTTGTCCTTGTGGCGGACGAGAGCGCTCAGCTTTTCCAGCAGTTCGGGAGTTGTGACGCCGAGAGCGGCGGCGTTGCGCACAGTGTGGTTGTTGGAGTGTGCGGCGATGTTCAGCAGAGTCTCTTCATCCACAGCGTGCTCTTCGGTGAGGCGGTCGAGCGTGGCGAGCCCGGTCTCGTCGCAGCCGCAGTCGTGCAGCACGGCGAGCAGGGTCTGCACCTCGGTCATCTCCAGCATCAGGGCGATACGCTCGGCAGTGGACAGCGCGCTGCGGGCGGCACCGGACACGACACGGCAATACTGCACCTTGGCGGCGTGCTGGACTTCTTCATTGGCATCGGCGCTCAGCTCCTTCAGCACCTCGTGCGCACTCAGGTGTGCGATCGAGGCGACGCGGACGGCGGTGTCGCTATCGGTGCGAGCAAGTTCGATGAGAATCTTCGCAGCGGCCAGCGCGTCTTCGTCGCTCGGCTCGGTGCCGTGACTTATTTCCGCGATTGCTTCCAGACGTACTGCCGGGTCTTTGTGCTGCCATTTATTATTCTGTAAAAACTTCTGAAAAATCATCGGAGTGCTGTTCTCTGGGGTGCTGATCTAGGGTGCTGATGAAGCGGCCATTCTAGCAGAAGTTTTTTCCGCGCCGATAGCACGCAATGCGTTTGTCACAGATGATGGCAATTGCGCCTCGGCACCGCATTCCCAGTGCTATACTCGCAACGCTGCCATGCCCAATGCGCCTGGCTTTATACCCACTGCAGAACCACGGTCGACTCTCCCAATTTATGCTTCCCGATGACGTCAAGAACACCATTCAGAGCGCCTACCGGCAGATTCTGGAGAACAAATCGCTGACGCCGCGTTATGGGCAACGGCTGATGATCGCCGAGATCGCACGCAGCCTGGGCGGCATTGCCGACGCCGAGAAGGCCGCCCTGCAGGCGCCGATGCCGATGGAAGGGGAACCCGACCCCGAGCTGCCACCCGGGCCGATCTGTGTCGTCGAAGCCGGTACTGGCACCGGCAAGACGCTGGCCTATGTGCTGGGCACTTTGCCGGTGGCGAAAGCGTTGAAGAAAAAGGTGGTATTGGCGACGGCCACTGTCGCGCTGCAGGAACAGGTCACGCTGAAAGACTTGCCGGATATCAAGCGTTACAGCGATCTCGAATTCAGTTTCACCCTGGCCAAGGGGCGCGGACGCTACCTGTGTCTCTCCCGGCTGGACATGCTGCTGCAGGGCAACGCCAGCCTCAATGCCATGGCCGATCTCTATGGCGAAGTCATCAATCAGCCTAACGATTACGCTCTGGCCCTCTATGAACGCATGCTGCGCAAAATCAACGCAGGAGAATGGCAGGGCGACCGCGATGACTGGGAAGAGCTGCTCAGCGACAAGGACTGGGTTCCGGTGACCGTCGACAACGGCCAGTGTATTGGCCAGAAGTGCTCGAACTTCAGCAACTGCTGCTTCTACAAGGCGCGTGAAGAAGTGCAGAAGGCCGATTGCGTCGTCGCCAACCACGACCTGGTGCTGGCCGACCTGGCGCTGGGCGGGGGCGTCATTCTGCCCGCACCGCAGGACACCATTTATATCTTCGACGAGGCCCATCATCTGCCGTTGAAGAGCAACAACCACTTCGCCTGTTTCACT
The DNA here is from genome assembly GCA_030645995.1 of Gammaproteobacteria bacterium. Classification (GTDB taxonomy): domain Bacteria; phylum Pseudomonadota; class Gammaproteobacteria; order Pseudomonadales; family Pseudohongiellaceae; genus UBA5078. The sequence continues at coordinate 3,630 of JAUSMU010000502.1, forward strand.
CGCCTCAAGGGCAGCCTGGCCGCTCTCGATCAGTGGCGCAAGACGCTCGGCAAACTCGGCGGCGATAGCGTGGTGGAAGAGAAAAGGACTCTGCAGCGTGAGCTGCCGGGCATCGATGACTCGATGGCGCTGGCCGAGATCCGCCTCAATGAAATCTGGCCACTGTGCGAGCAGATTCTGCAGAGCGCGGTGCCCGGTCGCCAATCAGACCGGCAATCAGATCGGCAGTCTGACAGCCAGCGCGACCAGGGGCTGCAGCATGCCTTCGCACTGGGGCAGGTGCCGGAGCCGTTGCGCGAGCTGGCGGTAGAGCTGGAGACGCAGTTCTCCCGGCTGGCGACGCTGTTTCAGGACATCGGCAACGATCTCAAGCGCGGCATGGAGGAGGGCGACAATGTTGATGCACGCCAGCGCGCCGAATACTGGTTTCCGCTGATCGGCAGCATGACCGCAAGGGCGGCGGCAGCCCAAAAGCTGTGGCATCACTTCGGCAGGAGCGATGCGGCGGGCGAGGCACCGTGGGCGCGCTGGCTTGGATTGAGTGAAAGGGGGTTTGGTGAAAGAGGTTCGAGTGACCAAGGCAGCCCCGACATCACATTGTCCTGCAGCCCGGTGCTGGCGGCGCGCACGCTGCAGGAGAAGCTGTGGAGCACTTGTGCGGGAGCGCTTCTGACTTCCGCGACGCTGTCGGCGCTGGGTGAGTTCGACGTCCTGCGTATGCGCGCCGGGTTGCCGCCGCACACCACCTACCATCGCATCGCCAGCCCGTTCGACTACGCCAACGCGGCGCGCTTCATCGTCCCGAAACTCAACTGCGACCCCGCCAACAGCGCCCAGCACACGGAGGCGATCATCCGCCTGCTGCCCAAAGTGCTGGACCGCAACGAGGGCGCGCTGATGCTGTTCAGCTCAAGGCGCCAGATGCAGGATGTGCTCGAAGGGTTGGACAAGGAGTGGCGGGAGATCATCCTGTGTCAGGACGACTACCAGAAGGCGCAGTTGCTGAAGTTCCACCGCCAGCGCATCGACAAGGGCGAGCCCAGCATCATCTTCGGTCTGGCGAGTTTCGCGGAAGGCGTGGATCTGCCCGGCAAGTATTGTGAGCACGTATTGATTGCCAAGATTCCGTTTGCCGTGCCCAACGATCCCATCGAGGCGACGCTGTCGCAATGGATTGAGAAGCAGGGGGGAAATCCCTTCATGACGTTGGCGGTGCCGGAGGCGGCGTTCAAGCTGGTGCAGGCGGCGGGCAGGCTGCTGCGCAACGAAAAAGACACTGGCCGCATCACCCTCTTCGACGAGCGCATCGTCAGCAAGTTCTACGGCGCGGCGATCTTCAATTCGCTGCCACCCTACCGCCGCGAGATTTTCCCCCCACTCCCCTAGGACTCACCCCCTGTGGGAGCTTACCCAAAGGGCATAAAGGCCCGCCAGCGATTGATTCAACGCCTCCCCTCAATGCGGACCCTTGGGACTCCGCCCATAAGTAATCCCATTCTTCTTATCGATCGCAAATCCCACCGCGCTCCCAACGACGACGCTAATCAGCATCACCAGCAGGAACTCCCCCATCAACGCCCCCAGACCGGTGCCAATGAAGAACCCGACGGTGGCGCACATGGGCAGAACACTGGTGGGCTTGAGTTTCTTCGACCTTCTGGACATGGACTGTACTCCCGCTGGATGCAATGGATTGTTGTTATGAATGGCTTGTCAGGGAATGCTGTTGACCTGCCGGATATCGAAGATCATGGTCCCGGTATTGGGGCTGGGTGTGGTGCTGTTGCCGCGCATCGCGGCAGATTGATTGATTCGATCCACGATATCCATGCCTTCCACCACCTGACCAATGATGGTGGCCTTGCCGACCAGCCACGGTGCATCGATCATGGTGATGAAGAATTCTGCATTGTTGGTGTTGGGGCCTGAACCGGCCATGGCGACGCTGCCGCGCAATGGCGCGCGCGAGATCAGGCGGTCGTTGTAGCGGTAACCTTGATTCTGGTAAGCCTGCATCAGTGTCATGTCCTGCAGCGCATCAAGCACGGCGAACTGGCGTGTCTCCAAAGCCTCCGGCGTGCGAATCTCCAATTGCCGATACAGCGGCACCAGCACCTCGCGCTGGAAATCCTCGTTGTTCTTGAGATTCAACCACTCATGCGGCTTGCCCAGTGCGTCGAGCACCTTGATCTCGTGGAGGCCGAACTGGCGCGCATTGATCTCGTCTTCGAGCTGGTATTCCGGCACCGGTGCGCCGGGCTGACGTGGCGCGCCGGCCTGGATCAGATAATTCTTCAGCACTCGGTGGAAGGTCATGCCGTCGTAGTAATTCGGTTGCACCATGCTGCCGGTCGTGACATCGAACAGTGGCACCTGTGCCTGAGCCAGCGCGATGAAATTGGCGACATTGCGCGGCGCCGACTCTGGAAACAGCTCCAGGAAAATTTCACCGCGTGAGGTGCGCATCAGCAGCAACGGGTTGTTGGGATTCTCCATCGCCTGCGTGGCAGTGGTCACGTCCGCCGTCGCCAGTGGCGTGAGCAGCGACAGCAGTGCGAAGACAATCAGTTTGAGCGAAAAATTCATCGGTGTTCCGCGAACATACCTGTGGGAGCGGGCCTGCCCGCGATCAGCGTTAAACGTTAAACATTGACCCGAATTGTAGGTCGCCCCCGCGCCACGATGCAATCCCGGCAACGGTCACAGGCGAGGTCATCTTTACTGCAGGTCAGATCCCTTCAAGCCGCGCCAAATCTTCCGGCGTGTCGATGTCCTGCAGGATCGCAGCATCGCTCACCGTTAACAACTGCACGCGCTCGCGATTGGCCCGCACCAC
>JAUSMU010000090.1 GCA_030645995.1 Gammaproteobacteria bacterium
CGCGCCGATTACGAAGACGGTTCGCTGGAGCAGTTGCTGCTCTCGCCACAGCCGCTCTATTTCATGGTGCTGGCCAAGAACATCGCGCACTGGCTGATCAGCGGGCTGCCGGTGGTGCTGCTGGCGCCATTGCTGGCGTACATGCTGTATCTGCCTGCCGACGCCTACTGGACGCTGGTGTTTACGCTGCTGCTGGGCACGCCGGTGTTGAGCCTGTTCGGGTCGATTGGCGTGGCGTTGACTGTGGGGCTGGGCAGCCGGGGTCTGATTCTGGCGGTAATCGTTTTGCCGCTGACGGTGCCGGTGCTTATAATCGGCGCGAAGGCAGTGACGGATGTGAGCCTTGGCCTGCCACTGGGCATGCACTATGCGTTGCTCGGGGCGATTCTCGCCATGTCGTTGAGCCTGGCGCCGCTGGCCTCTGCGGCGGCCTTGAAAATCAGCGTCAACTAACTGAATTGCTGTTTATTAGTGCGCAGAAAGAGTGCATAAGTAGTTACAAAACGTAACAGGGGTGGTCTGACCCCTGTGTTATATTCGGCCGACAGGCGACGGATACGAGTGAGCGGATATGTGGTTGTGGTTCTCTAAATTAGGCTCGCCCAAGTGGTTCTACGAGCTGTCTACCAAGTGGCTGCCCTGGCTGGTGGTATTCATGGCGGTGAGCATGACCGTCGGTCTGGTGTGGGCTCTGTTGTTCGTGCCCGAGGATTATCAGCAGGGCTTTACCAACCGGATTTTTTACGTACACGTCCCCGTGGCATCCATGTCGCTGGCCAGCTTTCCGCTGATGGCCGTGGCCGGTGTCATTACCATGGTGTGGAAGATGAAGCTGGCCGACATGGTGGCCAAGTGTGCAGCGCCCATTGGCGCCTGGTTTACGGCGGTCGCGTTGATTACCGGTGCGGTCTGGGGTCAGCCGACCTGGGGCACCTGGTGGGTATGGGATGCGCGCCTCACGTCGTTGCTGCTGCAGTTCTTCCTGCTGATCGGCGTGATTGCCTTGCGCTCCGCCATCGAGAGTCCCGATTCAGCCGCGAAGGCCTGCGCACTGCTCTCGGTCGTCGGTGCTATTAATGTTCCCATCATAAAATACTCGGTAGAGTGGTGGAACACGCTGCACCAGCCGGCCACCGATCTGACCATGAACGAGAATGGCGCGAACGGTCCGGAGATCTGGGTGCCGCTGTTGATTATGTTCGCTGCGGTCTCCTGCTTCTTCGCTGTCAGCCTGATTCTGGCGACCCGCAATGAAATTCTCATGCGTGAACGCCGATCTCAATGGGTGATGGATATCGTGGCGAGAGAGAAGGTTTAACAACATGTTAGATGGCATCGTGTTTTCCAGTGTGAGCGAATTTCTGCAGATGGGCACCTACGCCCTGCATGTGTGGACTGTCTATGGGGTATTCGCCATTTTCATATTTGTGAATCTGTATCTGCCCGTTGCGCAGCGCAGGCAGTTCATCCGCGAGCAGAAGCGGCGAGCGCAGCGCGATGCACAGGTTGGAAAGGCCAAAGCTGACCAAATCGCAGGACAAGTGGACGACAGTGTCGTCCCGGGAGAGAGTGAATGAAGCCTCATCGACGCAAGAAACTGACGATCATCGCCTTTATCGCGACGGGCCTGAGTGTCGCGATTGGTCTGTCGCTGTATGCGCTCAGCAACAGCATCGACCTGTTCTTTACTCCCACGCAGGTCGCGGCGGGTGAGGTTGCCAGCGGGCAGCGCATTCGTGTCGGCGGCATGGTCAAGGAAGGCTCGGTCGTGCGCAGCGAAGAATCATTGCACGTGGAGTTCATCGCCACCGACTACAACAATGATCTGCAGGTGCGCTATGACGGCATTCTGCCCGACCTGTTTCGCGAGGGTCAGGGTGTCGTGGCCGAAGGCATGGTGGCCGACGGCGTCTTTCAGGCGAGCCGTGTGCTGGCCAAGCACGATGAGAATTACATGTCCGTGGAAGTGAAGGCGGCGCTGGATGCGGCCGAGAAGGACCGCGCCGCTGCGGGTCCCGCAGGAGAGAGCAATGGTTCCTGAACTGGGTCAGCTTACGCTCATTCTCTCGTTTTGTTTGTGCGTGATTCTGGGAACGCTGCCGCTGATCGGAGCGGGCACCGGCAACCGTCTGTGGATCGGGCTGGCGCGGCCGCTGACGGCGGGCGTGTTCGTCTTCCTCACCATGAGCCTGGTGATCCTCGGTTACAGCTTCGTTATTGACGATTTCTCGGTGTCCTTCGTGGCGCAGCATTCCAACTCGCTGCTGCCGATTCAATACAAGATTACCGCCGTATGGGGCGGCCATGAGGGTTCGTTCCTGTTCTGGACCTGGATGCTGTCCGGCTGGATGTTGTCCGTGGCTATCTTCAGCAAGGCGATGCCGGATGACTTCGTGGCGCGTGTGCTCGGCGTGATGGGCCTGATTGGCGCTGGCTACACCCTGTTCATGATCATGACCTCGAACCCGTTTGATCGCATTCTGCCGCTCTCACCCCCGGACGGTGCCGACCTGAACTCCGCACTGCAGGACTTCGGTTTCATCATTCATCCGCCTTCGCTGTACATGGGCTACGTCGGCTTCTCCGTGGTGTTCGCGTTTGCGATCGCGGCGCTGCTCAGTGGTCGGCTCGATTCGGCGTGGGCACGCTGGTCGCGCCCCTGGGCCAATGCGGCGTGGGCGATTCTGACCATCGGTATCGCGCTGGGCTCCTGGTGGGCTTATTACGAATTGGGCTGGGGTGGCTGGTGGGCGTGGGATCCGGTCGAGAACCCGCCGATGATCAATTGGCTGCTGGGCACCGCGCTGATTCATTCACTGGCGGCGACCGAGAAGCGTGGCGTGTTCAAGAGCTGGACCGTGCTGTTGGCCATCATGGCCTTCGCGGCGAGTCTGCTGGGCACCTTCATCACGCGCTCCGGTTTGCTGACCTCTGTGCATGCCTTCGCCAGCGATCCGACGCGCGGGATCTACATTCTGGGCTTCCTCGGCCTCGTGGTCGGTGGCTCGCTGCTGCTGTTTGCCCTGCGTGCGCCGTTGATGAAGAGCGAATTCGGTTTTGCGGCGATCTCGCGGGAAGTCTTCCTGCTGGCCAACAACATCATTCTGGTGGTCGCGAGTGCCGCGATCCTGCTGGGTACGCTGTATCCGATGGTGTATCAGGCGGTCTCCGGCGGTGAGCTGATCTCTGTTGGCCCACCTTACTTCAACATGATTTTCGTGCCTCTGATGGCGATCCTGGTGTTGTTCCTGGCGCTGGGCTCGATCAGTCGCTGGAAGAAGACTTCCGTGCAATATCTGCGCAAGCAACTCGGTATCGTCGCCATTGCCAGCGTGCTGCTGGGTGTGGTGTTGCCGCTGGTGGTGACCTTCGAGTTCAATTTCGGGGCCAGCATCGCCATTATGCTGGGGCTGTGGATCATTCTCGGCATCGTGCAGGACATCCGCATCAAGATCAGCAACAAGGCCTCGACGTTGAGCGGGCTCAAGTCGCTGGCGACCAGTTATATCGGCATGCAGATCGCGCATTTTGGATTCGCCATGATCATGCTCGGGGCCTCTCTGACCAGCATCTACAGTGTCGAGAAGAGTGTGCTGCTCAGTGCCGGTGAGACGGTAGACCTCGGTGCCTACGATTTCGTGTTCCAGGGCACCGAGCCGATACAGGGTCCGAATTTCGTGGGTGATCTCGCCACCTTCCAGGTCATGAAGAATGACCAGTACCAGCGTGATCTGCACCCGGAAAAGCGTATATATACCCAGAGTGGCAGCCCGTCCACGGAGATGGCGATCGATGCCGGCTTCTGGCGCGACCTGTTCATCACGCTGGGCGAGCCGCGTGAATCCGGTGCCTGGTCGATGACCATCTACATCAAGCCCTTTGTGCGCTGGGTATGGTTGGGTGCCATCCTGATGGCGCTCGGTGGCGTGGTGGCGGTCACAGACAAACGCTATCGCCGACTCAAAGTCAGGACGCTAGCTGGTGAAGCGGCGGAGCAGGCTGGCGGATCTGGACCGTCTGGACAGTCCGAAGAAGGCCTGCGCCCGGTTTCGAATTGAAGGTATTGTTTTTAAACGCACTGGTATCGAAAGCATCACTAAGGTTGGTTGACGAATCATGTCCAGATTGAAACTGTTCATCCCGGTAGGGGTATTTCTGGTTCTGGCGCTGCTGCTCTGGCGCGGGCTCTACCTCGACCCGCGCACGTTGCCGTCCGTACTGATCGACAAGCCGCTGCCCGAGTTCGAACTGCCGACGGTGGAACACGCTGACCGCCTGATCTCCAAGGCCGATCTGCCGAAGGAACCGTTCCTGCTGAATGTCTGGGGCAGCTACTGTCTGCCTTGCCTGCAGGAGAACCCGATTCTGAAGGCGGCCGCTGAGAAGGATGTGCTGCCGATCATCGGTATCAACTACAAGGACAAGATCAATCTGGCGCAGATGTGGATGGACGACAACGGCAGCCCGTTCGAATTCAGCGTTATGGATGCCGATGGGCGCCTGGGCATCGATCTGGGGGTGTATGGTGCCCCCGAGACTTTTGTCATCGATGGCAATGGCGTGATCCGCTACAAGCACATCGGTGTGATCGACTATCAATCCTGGCAGGAAGAAATCATGCCGGCGATTGAAGCGGTGAAAGCGGAATCCCTGAACTGATGACAACTCCTGCTGCCATGACCAATTCGCGTCGCAGGGCCATTGGCTCCGCGCGTATTCTGTTGCAGCTCGCGACTCTGGTGCTGCTGTGCCTGACGGCTAACGCCTGGTCTGCCATCGATACCTTCGAGTTCGAGAACGACGAACAGCAGCGGCGTTTTCGCACGCTCTCCAACGAGTTCCGCTGTCCGATGTGCCAGAACACCAGCCTGACCGGCTCCGGTGGTGGCGTCGCGGAAGACTTGCGTCGCGAGATCTACCTCATGATCATCGACGGCAAGACCGACGAGGAGATCGAGCAGTTCATGCTGGAGCGCTACGGCGACTTCATTTTTTACAAACCACGGCTGATGATGGAGACACTGCTGCTGTGGTTCGGTCCGTTGCTGTTTCTCCTGCTGGGTGGCTGGATTGTGCTGGGCATCATCAGGCGCGCGCGTCCGCAGGAGCAACAGGCGGTGGTGCTCGACGATGCAGATCAGGAACGTCTGCGCAAGCTGCTGGCAGGTGTTGATCGCCTGAACCGTATAGACAGTCCAGACGAGCAGGACAAGTCTGATAATCGTTAAACGCCGACACGCTCCTTCCGGGCGTTGACTTCAACTACACATGATCATCCCGGTGACACCGCCCGCTGGCGAGTCTCCGGTGAACTCAGGGGGATAATTTGTTCTGGTTTTTCGCTGCTGCGCTGGTGCTACTGGCGGTTCTTTTCGTGTTGTTGCCGTTGTGGAAAATTCATCGTGCCGGCGAAAGTGGTCGTGCCCGCCGTGAACAGACGAACCTGCTGATATTTCAGGAACGGGTTGCCGAGCTGGAGGCTGAACGGGCGGCTGGCACTCTGGAAGAAGAGAATTTTCAGGAGTTGAAGCGGGAGCTGCAGCGCAGCCTGCTTTCTGACGTCGATGCCGGTGCGGCCGATGTGCAGAGCAAGGCAGAGAGCAGTGTGTCGCTGTTTTCACGCAGTCGGCTGATTCCGCTGTTGCTGGTGCTGATGGTTCCCCCCGCCACCTATCTGCTTTATGAGCAGTGGGGTTATCAAGACGAACTCGAACTGGCGCAGCTGGGTGAGCGCACGCGGGCCGGTGTCACCAATGCCGAGGAAGCGCGGGATCTGATCTTTGCCATTGGCGAGATCGTGCAGAGCGACCCGGAGAACGGTTGGGCGTGGTTCTTCCTCGCGCAGAATCTCGTCAACCTTGGCCAGTTCCCTGAGGCGGCGATGTCACTGGAGCGCGCGGCCGCGAATATTGCGGAACCGCAGGACAAGGCTGAAATTCTCAGCCAGCAGGCCTATCTCGAATATTTCCTGGCCGAACAGAAGCTGACGGACAAGGTGCAGGGAATCATCGACGCGATTCAGCTCATCAATCCGAATCACCAGATTGTTCTGGATATCCTGGGCATGGATGCAGAGCAGCGTGGCGACTACCAGACGGCCATCACTTATCTGCGCAGAATCCTGCAGAGCACCCCACCCGGAGCGGTTGCCGATGATCTGAATGCGCGCATTGCCAACGCCCAGCAACAACTGGCCGCCTCGGGCGCCGCACCACAGGATGGTGCTCAGATCGCTGCCGAGGAAGGACCGACCATTGAAGTGCAGCTTTCTGTTGGCGCCGATCTGAATCTGCCCGCCGACACCCGCGTGTTCGTCTCTGCATTGGAGGTTAATGGACGCGGTCAGCCGTTGGCGGCCGAGGCCATGACGGTCGGTGATCTGCCTGTCACCATCACGCTCACCAATGCTGATGCCGTCGGTCCCTTCAATCTGTCCTCGGCAGAGCAGATCTACATCGTTGCCACTGCGTCTTCCAGTGGCACCGCCAACGTACAGGCGGGCGACCATCAGGCGCGATCAGAGGGTTTCGCCCACGGCAACACTCACGCTATTATCCCGCTCGTCATTGAAAACATCGTGCCCTGACAGTGTGTACACCTCTGCGGGGCCTTGCATAATAACAAGAGCAGAACGGGGGCTGACATGTTTGGAATCATGATGGACAAGCAATTGAACATTGCTGACATCCTGGAGTACGCGGCGCAATACAACACGGATGCGGAGATCGTCACGCGGCAGGTGGAGGGTGGCATCCATCGCTACCGCTATCACGATGCACTGCTGCGTACCAGACAGCTGGCCAATGCGCTGCGTGCGCTGGGTGTGCATCAGGGCGAACGAGTAGCGACGCTGGCCTGGAACACCTATCGTCACCTCGAACTTTATTACGCCGTCTCAGGCATGGGGGCGGTGATTCACACCATCAATCCCCGCCTGTTTGCCGAACAGATCATCTACATCATCAATCATGCAGAAGACAAATATGTCTTCGTCGACTTGACCTTCGTGCCTCTGCTGGAAGCCGTGCAAGACCATATACCGGGTGTGAAGGGTTTTGTGGTAATGACGGATCGTGCGCACATGCCGAGCTCTTCTTTGTCCAACCTGCTTTGTTATGAAGAGCTACTGGCCGCACAATCGACACAATTCGACTGGCCGGAGTTTGACGAGAAGACAGCGGCCGGACTTTGCTACACCTCCGGGACCACCGGCAATCCGAAAGGGGTCATGTATTCGCATCGCTCCACCGTGCTGCATGCTATCTCGTCTTGCCGCGCGTCGGCCATGAATCTGGGTCCTTTGTCCCGCGTGCTGCCGGTGGTGCCGATGTTTCACGTCTGCGCGTGGGGAGTTCCCTACAGCGCTCCGATCGCCGGTTCGAGCATCCTGTTTCCGGGAGCCGGTATGGATGGTGCCTCGCTCTATGGTCTGATCGATGGCGAGAAAGCGACCTCACTGCTGGGCGTGCCAACGGTGTGGCTCGGACTGCTCAATTACATCGACTCGGTGAACGGCAATCTCGACAGTGTCGAGAATGTAGTGATCGGTGGCTCCGCAGCGCCGCGCTCCATGATGGAGAAATTCCACGACAAATACGGGGTGTTTCCGATCCACGCCTGGGGCATGACCGAGATGAGCCCGATGGGCTGTCTGTGCGTGAAAACGCCCTATCTGCTGAAGGCAGACAAAGACACTCGCGCCGTCATTCAATCCAAGCAGGGTCGCCCGGTCTTCGGTGTGGAAATGAAAATCGTCGACGACCAGGATCGTGAGCTGCCCCATGACGGCAAGACTTTCGGGCGTCTGATGGTGCGCGGGTCGTGGGTAGCCAGCGGCTATTACAAGAGCGACGATCGTTCGGCATTCCGGGGCGGCTGGTTCGATACCGGCGATGTGTCGACCATCGATGCAGACGGTTACATGCAGATCGTCGATCGCAGCAAGGATGTCATCAAGTCGGGCGGGGAGTGGATCAGCTCCATTGAACTTGAGAATTATGCAGTGGGCCATCCCGCTGTGGTAGAGGCTTGCGTGGTGGGTGTTGCCCATCCGAAATGGGATGAGCGACCCTTGTTGCTGATCGTCTGCAAGCCGGGTGTAGATTGCAGCAAAGAGGCTATAATCGGCTACCTCGCCGACAAAGTCGCCCGGTGGTGGATTCCCGATGATGTTGTGTTCGTGGACTCCCTTCCGCATACTGCCACCGGTAAGCTGCTGAAGACGGAAGTAAGAGCGAAATTCGAGAAACATTATCTCGATCTTGCCTCCTGACGGCACGACGGTACACGGAACCGATGACATCATGAGCAGTAATTTCAACGCAGCGAATTCAACAGGCCTGATCGACAAGTTTGGTCGGCGAGTTGATTACATTCGCCTCTCAGTCACCGATCGCTGCGACTTCCGTTGTGTTTATTGCATGACGGAAGAGATGACCTTCTTGCCGCGCGATCAGGTGCTCTCCCTTGAGGAGATCTACCAGGTGGCGCAGGCCTTCACGGAGCTGGGCGTCAACAAGATACGTCTCACCGGTGGCGAGCCATTGGTGCGCAGCAATGTCATGTCGCTGATCGATCGCCTCGGCAAGCTCGATGGCCTCAAGGAATTGTTGCTGACGACCAATGGCGCACAACTTGAGAAATATGCTGAGCCACTGCGGGCGGCCGGCGTCAATCGCATCAATATCAGCCTCGACAGTCTCGATGCCGAGCGCTTCCGTCGCATCTCGCGCGTAGGCAAACTTGAAAATGTGCTGGCGGGCATTGAAGCGGCGCGTCAGCAGAATTTCGAGCGCATTCGCCTGAATGCCGTAATCATGAAAGGCTACAACGACGACGAAGTATTGCCGCTGACCGAGTTCGCTCTGGAGCGGGATGTCGATATTGCCTTCATCGAAGAGATGCCACTCGGCAGCGCCTCCGACCATGATCGTGAAAGCACCGTGTGCAATAATGACTGGGTGCGCGAAGTGATCTCCAGTCGCTATGAATTGTTACCCAGTACGACCACCACGGCAGGCCCGTCGCGCTACTTCAAGATTCCGGGACGCGAGAGCCGCATCGGTTTCATCTCACCGGTCAGTCATAACTTCTGCAGCGACTGTAATCGTGTCCGCGTGACTGTGGAAGGGCGCCTGCTGTTGTGTCTGGGCAACGAGCACTCCATGGATCTGCGCGCCATTCTTCGAGAACAGAAGGGCGACATGGAGGCGTTGAAACAAGCCATCGTCAAAGCGATGGATCTGAAGCCCGAGCGTCATCATTTTTATGAGAAAGACTATATTCAACCCATTCGCCTGATGAACATGACTGGCGGGTAAATCCCGTTGTTTGTCATATCCC
>JAUSMU010000007.1 GCA_030645995.1 Gammaproteobacteria bacterium
GACATGATCTGCCCGGACTGGCAGTAACCGCACTGCGGCACCTGCAGCTCTACCCACGCCGCCTGCAGCGCCACTGCCTGCGGAGACTGCAGCCCTTCAATTGTCGTGATGTTCTTGCCGACCGCATTTGCCACTGTCAGCACACAGGTACGCTGCGCCACGCCGTCGATCTGCATGGTGCAGGCGCCGCACTGAGCGACACCGCAGCCGAACTTGCTGCCGGTGAAGTTGAGGTGATCGCGGACCACCCACAGCAGCGGCATGTCACCGTCGACATCCACTTCGTGGGTCTGTCCGTTGATGGTTAATTGATAGGCCATGAGTCCTCCTGAGACTGGGGTCGAGTTGATAGCGGTGTGGCGTAACTAATAGGCGTGACTTATAAGCGAAGGTTGACAAATAGTCAATTTCTGTAAAGATGCAACGCCATGGAACCCCGTGAAATCAAAATCGTTGAAGCCGCCATTCGCATGATTCTGCGCTATGGCATGGCGCGCACCACCATGAGCGACGTGGCGCAGGAAGCCGGCATCTCGCGGCAGACGCTCTATGCCAGCTTCTCCAGCAAGGAAGACCTGCTGCGCGCCAGCATCCGTTATCTGGCAGACCGCAACGTGGCCGACATTGTTGCCGACTGCGCGAAGACCTCCGATCTGGCCGCGCAACTGGACGTGGTCATCCACCACACCGCCGTGCGCAGCTTCGAACTGCTGCACGCATCCCCCGATGCCAACGACATCGTCAGCGGATTCAACAGCGCCTGCAAGGAGGAACTCACCGCAGCCTCGGCGCGCTATCAGACGTTGATCGAAGACATCCTGCGGCCCCGCAAGGCCAGAATCGAAGCTGCTGGCATGTCACTGGAGCAGCTTGCCGACTTCATCCAGAAATCCACGCTCACCATCAAGCACGAGGCCAGAGATATCGCACATTTACAGCAGCTCACGCAGGCATTGCGCGTGATGGTGTTGCGGGTGGTGGCATAGCTAATTTTCGTTTGG
>JAUSMU010000013.1 GCA_030645995.1 Gammaproteobacteria bacterium
CAGCAAGGTAATTGACCGGATTTCGACACTCCGGCCGCGTTCTTTATAACGGTAATCCACGAATTTGTCAGCAGTCCATGCTGAAATCCCATGACGATAGCACGCTTCTCCAGTTTGATTACCCTGGCAAGACGACTCACCACGCTACTGCTCGGTCTGTTGGTGTTAGTGCTGTTGTTAATGATATTGACTCTGCAGACATCTCCCTCGGTTCCCGTGACCCGCACGATTGACGATGTCGATATTCGCACCATTGAACAACTTATAGTCGACAACGCCCCCGAAGAGATCAGCAGCGCTGGTGAACGGAGCCTGCAGCTGGACAAGGAGGAATTGAATCTGCTCGCAGCCTTTGGCTTGCAGACGATCCCCGGCCTGCAGGACATGGCAGCCGACGTCGCACTGACTTCTGGCAGCGCCAGTATCGATCTGGTGGTGCCATGGCAACTGCCGGGCCTGCCCCTCTATCTGAATTTGCAAGTCAGCGTCCGGCAACGGGATGGCACAATCGAACTGTACGGTGTGCGCGCCGGGCACCTGCCCATTCCGACGGCGGTGGTGCACAGCGCAATCCTGATAGGGCAACGCATACTCACGGCGAATTACGTGAACTATCAGGAGTTCACGGCGTTACAAAAGAGCGTTCGCGATGTGACCTTCGAGGAAGAGGCGGTGCACGTCACCCTCGACTGGCAGCCGGACATGCTGTCGCAGGTCAAGGCACAAGCCGAGCAGCTGTTCCTGAGCGCCGATGACAATGACAGAATACTCCGCTACTACACGCAGATTGCCGAGATCGTCACCGCACTGCCTGCCGACACCTCCTCTATCTCGCTGAACGACTTGCTGTTCCCATTGTTCCGCATCGCCAGCGTCCGCACCGCCAGCGGGGGAGACGCTATTGCCGAAAATCGCAACCTGCTGCAGGCCTTGTCTCTATACGTCAATGAATCGGACGTCCCACAGTTGACTGCAGAGCTTGGTGCCACTCCAGTGCGCAGGGTGGAAGTGACGATCCAGCGCCGTGTCGATCTGGCCCAGCATCTGACCACCTCCGCCGCCATCACCGCCTCGGCGGGAGCAGGAGTGGCCGGCATTCTCTCCAACAGCAAGGAAACCTACGACGCCCGCTATCGCAGTGGATTCAGCTTCAGTGATCTGACAGCCAACAGTGCCGGTGTGGCACTGGGGAACGCCGCGACCAGCAATGCCACAGAGGCACTGATCCTACAACAGAGGCTGACACACGCCACACTGGAAACAGATTACATGCCTCCTGTCGCACGAGATTTAGCGGGGCTCAACGAGGCGGACTTTTCCGAGCAATATCGGGACCGCAACAGCCAGGCCTATCTGGAAAGGGTTGCCGCCATCGACAAGGAAATAGCCGCACTGCCTGTCTACTCACCAGCCCTCTCACCAACCAACTCACCTGCTCCCACAGGTATTCAGTAATAGCAGCCTCGTTATATACTGCCGCCCTTTCCAGCCACCTTTCGCACTCCCATTCAGGCTGGTATTCGTCAAGCAGGATTGTGACAGCATGAGCAAAAGAGGATTCGATACCACCAATCTGCATTCCGACCGCTCCGATCATCCGGAGCATGGCAGCCTGCACAAACCCATTCACACGTCGATTGCCTACGAGTATGCCGACGCGCGTGAACTAGCCGCCGTATTTCAAGGCCGCAAAAACGGCTACAACTACGGTCGACAGCAGAATCCCACCG